>NZ_KI912149.1:0-136611 GCF_000517105.1 Fischerella sp. PCC 9605
TACTCATCAATTAAATAAGCTGAATACCATTGCATGAGTTCTTTACTAACATGAACTGTCCTTTCTACCCCAGACTTAGCTCTAACATGATTAACGTTGTCCAACCTTGGTACAACATGAAGTTCATTGGTTTTACCAGTAACCATATCTTCATGTCTTAACCCTAATGCTTCACCTATTCGTAGTCCTGTTTCGTATAGCAGCCTAATTAAAAACTTGTCCCGCAATGTGTTACAAGTTTCAACTAATGTATTGACTTGTTCAGGTGTTAAACATCCNGGATATGTCTTTGGTTCTTTTATCTTTAATAACCGGGTTTTAACCTCTTTACCTTTGCTAATGTGATGTAAAAAAGACTTGTACTTACGCCCTGGTTGCAATTGATAGCGATAAGAATCAATCCCTTTAGCTATTGCTATACGTTCTTGAAACTCATAGAATCCACAAACAGTTGTTAGGCAGTGATTAATAGTCTTTTCAGAACGTTTGGAAACTTGTGGCTCAATAAATAAAACTCCAGAATTAGGGTTTCTCAACCAGTGGATAAAGTTTGATAGCTGCTCCAAATCAATTTCGAGCCAATCTAGCTTTGAGTCTCGCAGAAACTCCCAGAACAGCTTGAGGTTGTGAGCATAGGTCCCAATAGTGTTTGGAGAGCGCCCTAAGCTATCCAGGTAGTGTAGGTATTTTTGAATTGGCTCAATAGGTAAATAATCATCATCTAACACCATCCAAACTGGACGGTCTGTGTCGGGGAGGATACCCTTTTGGACTTTCATCCTCACTCACTCTGAATATCGATGTTTACATTATAGACTTAGATAATTAATTTATATATATGTAAAAACAGCGTAGCGATAAAACTTCATATCAGCTACGCTGTTGTTGTTGTTATTTATAATTTAATAAGACATAAAATGGAGCAGCAAATATAATTTCTAAAGTAGCGGCAACATTGGGAATTAACTTCAATGGAGTCAGTAGAGGCGCATTGGCTACGCCATTAAGAGTTCGTTTGTGGACTCTTAAGAATCCCCCGACTTTTTGCTTAAATGAGCGAAGCGATATTTAAGCAAAAAGTCGGGGGAGTGTCAAAGAAAGCAACTCCTCAATTGTACGAACCTCCACAACTGACTAGCACGGGAACCACAGCATATCGCTACCTTGAGCAACCGTTGAAGTTAAGTACCTCCTCCAAAGGAGCTACTCTGACAGGAAGTCGCTATGTGTCTACGCTCACAGACGAAATTTGGACGCAGGACACACAATCGGTTCTCCATTACCCTGCTACTTCTACAACAAAAAGTATTTTGCTAGTACAGGATGAAGAACAAACAGCCACGCTCTTACAAGATTATCTTCAGGCAATTGGCTATCAAGTCGAACGCATCAATAACGGGAATGACTTTTGGGAACGGATGCGAAGCCAACAGCCAAATTTAATTTTGTTGGATTTGGAATTAGCAGGAGATGTCAGCGGATGGGATTTGTTGATGAAGGTACGACAACAGCCTGGTTTGCATGATTTGCCAATAGTGGCGATCGCATCTGAGAAAACAAAAAACAGCGATCGCGCTTTCGGTGCTGGTGCTAACGCTTGTTTTAGCAAACCAATAGGTATTATTCAACTAGAGTCAATATTGATGCAGTATTTTTAGATAAATAATGATGACGACTAGCCAAGTGATGGCAACAAAGACATTGACCAGTCTTCGATAGATTGTTTGAATTTAGAGATTAAATCTTTTTTCAACGAAAACGAAAGTCTTCAATATCTTGGTCTAACTGAATCTGAATGACTTCTAAAATCCGACTAAATCCTACTGTCTTTTTTAGTAAAATGCCTGCCTTCATTTGACTAACTTTTTTGAGGGGATAGGAAATGTCTATATTTTTTGTTAAAAATATCAAAGGAATTTGAAAATTCGTTGAATTATCATGCATTTTTTGGAATGTTTGATAACCAATTTCCTCAACTATCTCCAAAGAGTAAATAATTAAATCTGGGTATTGTTCTTTAGCTAAATATGAACCCATGAAAATATTCTTTGCTTCAATCACATGAAAATTATTATCTCTGAGAAATTCACATAATAGATTACGAAAATAGCGATCACCTTCAACAACTAAAATGTTCTTCATAATTTTTGAGTGTTTGAGTTATTTTCTAATCATCAGACAATGTAATTGATGCTGATGATGATCAAAGGGTGGTGATTTTATCGATTAAATTTGTTTAACTTGATTGTTTAACCCAATCACGCACCCTAATTAAAAATGATAAGAAGTATTAGGTTTTGCTGGTGATTACAGGTATCTATTTTGTTTGATTGATGGCAAAGTAGTATCAATCATTTAATTCCATCAATTCTTTTGATTGAAAATTAGTCGCTACAGGTTGAGAACATCCTGTAATATGAGGACTGATAGAACAAATAGCATCTGTGGTTGTTTCAAAACAATTTGATAACCCAATTGTTTTTAACAATCCTGAACGTTCTAGTAGTTGTTTAACTTGGGGTTGTAAACCTGTGAGAATTAAGCGGCAGTTATGCCGTTTCAAGTCGTGGTAAATATCCTCTAAAGCGACTAATCCAGTCGTATCCATATTTGGCACAAACCGCATCCGTAAAATTAAATACTTCACTTCCGGCTCATCTCGGAGGAAGGTAACAAACCTTTCCGCAGCACCAAAAAATAAAGGGCCATCTACCCGATAAACAGCAATTTCTTTGCCTAATTCCAGAGGAGTACCGGGGGGAAATACTTCTGTTTCAGATATTTTGGCTAGGCTTAAATCGCTCATCCGTTTGATAAACAAGACTCCGGCTGCAATCAATCCCACTTCGACAGCAAGAACTAAGTCAAACAAGATTGTCACCAGCCAGGTGAGAATCATCACAGCAAAGTCGGAGTAGGTAGCACGTACCAGTAAGCCAATGGCTTCCCACTCAATCATCCGCACGCTAACTACCATCAAAATGCCAGCAAGTGCTGCCAGAGGAATCTTTGCCGCTAAGGGTGCTAAAGTTAAGACGATCATGGCTAAGGCAATACCGTGAATTACCCCAGACAGTCGGGTTTTACCGCCAGAACGGACATTGACAGCAGTCCGAGCGATCGCACCTGTGGCTGGAATGCCACCAAAAAATGGAACAATAATATTTGCTATCCCTTGACCAATTAATTCGCGATCGCTATTGTGTTTCTCGCTCACGGTCATACCATCAGCTACTACCGCCGATAGCAACGATTCAATACTTCCCAGTGCCGCCAAAGCCAAAGCAGGATTAATGAGTTCTCGAATCAAGCTAAAATCATCCCAGTGGGGAATACCTTGGGGCATGGGTAAAGATTGCGGAATGCTGCCAATTGTGGGTACATCGAGATGAAAATAAACAGCTATTGCTGTTGCTAACACCAACCCCACTAAAGAACCTGGTATTTTTGTATTAATCCTGGGCCACAACAGCTTGGTTACAACTACCACCATTGCCAGCACAACTGCTGCCCAGTTGACAGCTTCTACATGAGTTACAGTTTGCCAAATTCCCGACAGAAAATGTTCGCTACGCGTTAGTTGTAAACCAAAGAAATTATTTAACTGACCACAAAAAATAATGACGGCAATACCATTAGTAAAACCTGCCGTCACTGGATAGGGAATAAACTTTACTAGCCGTCCAAGTTTGGCAACTCCCAAGGCTACCTGGATAATGCCAGCCATTACTCCAGCTATCCAAACTTTCTCAATGCCGTACTTGGCAACAATTCCCACCAAGATAACAGCCATTGCACCTGTTGGCCCTGTAATCTGTACTGGCGAACCACCAAAAATTGCCGCTACAATTCCTGCCACAATAGCGGTGTAAAGTCCAGCTTTTGGTTCTACTCCACTTGCCACCGCAAAGGCTAAAGCCAAAGGCAAGGCTACCACTGCTGCTGTCAGTCCTCCCGTCAAATCGCCGCGCAGTCCACCAAACAAGCGACCCAGACGCAAAAGCTGTGGTTCTTCAAAGGTATCAGATGTTGCCATATTGTCCGTTTCAACTCTCATACACAATTTTATTGATGCACACACAGGTGTTATTCCATTCTTTCCAAGGCCTCACGCACATCAACAAGATGGTTATTAAACACCTCCAGTGCTGCATCCAGCACCTTGAAAATAGCCTGATCGCGAATCGAGTAAAAGACGTAGTTACCTTGTTTGCGACTCGTTACCAGATTGAGCCGACGTAGCACTCCCAACTGCTGAGATATTGACGAAGCATCTATTTCTAGCCACTCGGCAATATAATTCACGTTTTGTTCACCCTGTCGCAGAGTATCCAAGATTTGAATCCGCACAGGGTTAGACAGAACCTTGAAAAAGTCTGCCTTGAAGTAACTAGGCTCAAAGAGCATCTTAATATCTCTCTATCTTCAAAGTCTTGCAGACAGTTTAGCACTTATGTTATTGTTCAGCAAGAGATATGACTCTGGCAACAACCAGACAAAGCAATACCTTTAAACCTCACACCAATTTGAAAAATGACTGTGACAGTATAGATTGCTGAATTAATTGTTTGAGTAAATCAGATCATATTTTTCATCTAAGGACGCAAAATGGAAATCAAAATTTTTGATGTAGATTGTGGTTTTTGTGCATTAATTGTTGCTGACAATAATCATGCGGCACTCATTGATTGTGGCTATAATGAGCGAACGGGATTTCGACCAAGCAACTATATTATGAATAGTAATTTGTTGGTGCTAGAACACTTAATTATTTCTAATCTTAGCGACGATAACCTAGCCGATCTACCCTACCTAATGGGCAAGGATTTTCAAAGTCAATTTCCTACTAAATTTTTGATTAAAAATCCTTCATTTCATGCTAATAACTTACCAGAAATAGGGATTCGTAATAATGCCAGAACAGGGAGAATAAATCTTTTAAGCTTAATCAGCGATTGCGATCAAGCAAAGATTATTCATCATAGAATAGGGAACATCAGTTTTACTTTTTTCTTTAACAATTACCCCGACTTTTTAGACTATAATAATTTGAGCTTAGTCACCTTTGTCGATTACTTCGATATCAGCATAATTTTTCCCGGTAATTTGACACATAAAGGTTGGTATTCTCTTCTAGGAAATTCATCATTTCGGGAGCATTTGAGACGAGTCAATTTTTTTGTGGCATCTAATCATGGACAAGAAAGTGGATATTTACCAAAAATTTTTGATTACTGTAAACCCGATCTAGTAATAATTTCTAACAATTGGAATCAGCCTATTAAACCAGAAATTAAAAATAAGTATATCAGACATGCTAAAGGTTTCAAAATAGTGAATGAGAATCAAAAATTGCTCACTACCAGCGAACATGGGAATATCACAATTTCTAAGCCTCCCGGAAATAAATTACAGATTTCTATGTCTGAAAGTATATTAATTAAAGACTGCTTCCAGAATGTCAATAGTGTTTCTAGAGAATTGTAAATATGTTTAAAGTGTGTAATATTTAGATGATTAAATTAATTTTATTAATGATGAGAGTATTAAGTTTACCTACCAAAAATAGTTATAACATTTTTCAAGATTGATTTGTAGTTCCACAATAAAATCTCACTAAATTTAGGTAAATACTAAATACAATTTAGAATGGAAAGATTGAGGAAATTGATTATATTAATTGACGATTATGACCTCTTTCGCTTATTGATGCGTGACTTACTGAAAGGGCAAAATTATCAAGTTATTGCAACGGATAATGGCATTACTGGTTTACAGCTAGTACAAGAGCAACAGCCGGATTTAATTATCTGTGATACAGATATGCCAGGGCTGAATGGTTTTGACATCATAGAGAAATTGCACCAGGATTTAAATACTACCAAAATTCCTTTTGTTTTGCTTTCATATATGGCAAACAATACTGAGCGTGAACACGCAATACAATTGGGAGCTACTGCTTATTTAAGCAAATTAACACCACTCAATCAAATAGTGGAAAAAGTTGCAAGCTACTTAAATAATTAAATTTTGCGCCAAATTTTAGTACTGATACAACTAGCTAGAAATAAAATGTTTCTTTCAAACAGGCTCTACAACAAACCAATGAGCTACTATTGGCTTAGTTGCAGCCCTATTGAGTCAGTGGTAGCGGTGGCTGTACAGCGAGAATTAAACAGCCCTATCTCTAGTGAGTCAAAATAATTGGGCTAGGTCGCTAAATATCATACTTAGTTATCTAACTACCTTTCCTATTTTCTGTAATAGCCAAACTTGATACAGTTAAGCTCTCCTAATTGCATACTTCATTCGGGCTGTCATTTGCTAAAGCACAAGATAAATGTTAAAGTAACTGAAGAGGTTTGAAGATGCGAAAATACTTAGATGGTATTTAAGCCAAGTTATTTTAAAGCGGATATTTTTAAAGTCTTGTCTAACCCTGTGCGGATTCAAATCCTAGATACATTAAGAACGGGAGAACAAAGCGTCAACTATATTGCTGAATGGCTGGAGTTGGAAGCTTCCTCTGTGTCTCAGCAATTGGCAGTGCTGCGGAGTCGTAATTTGGTAACAAGCCGCAAGCAGGGAAACTACGTTTTTTACTCCATAAGAGATCCAGCTATTTTCAAAATTCTAGATGCAGCTTTAGAGGTGTTTAATAATCACCTAGTTGAGGTGCGCGACACCCTAGAACAATTGGAATGAATGCGATCGCCGAAAGTTTTGGCATTGCGAAGGTTTATCTGTGTTCGATATTAATCATTTTAAAAATCCGCCACGCTTTCATCACCTTTCCTTGCATTAGCGCAGCAATTCCATTCAATGCCTGAATTTCTACTAAGTTGGGATTTTTAACTAAACTTGGCTGAAGGGATTTTTCGGCTGCAGCTGGTTGCCAATTATAGATTTGGACAAATGCCAAATATGCCCAGGCATAAGGGTTTTCTGAGTCTAATTGAGTTACTTGTTCCAAAGCCGCGATCGCACCATTCGCTTTTTTCTGTAACACGTTTGCTAAAGCCAAAGCATAAGCCCAATCTCGATTTTGTGAAACGTGCTGCAATCGATATTCCAAACTCAGCCGCGCCTGTTCCAAATAATCCTGAGTAGGGTCGTATTGATTGATACGTCCAATTTCTTCAAAAAGTTGCTCTAACGCCTTTGTTCCATGAGGTAAAGTTGCTGCTAACACCTGTAATTGCGTGATTAAATCCAACTCTGGTGCTATTGTAGCAGTTGCTTGTGGGTAGATTTGCAAAGTCACTTTTGGCACAGGAATTGAATAACTTTCCCCAGAAACTCGGTTGAGGTAAATCGCTTCTAAGTTGTAATTTCCTGGTGCAATATCAGCAGGTGGTAACATCGCCATCCTTTCAATCACTTGCAATGTACCTTGGGGTTTGTTTGCACCTGCATGTAAATTTCCCATACCGATACCGCGATCGTGTATCCATGACATTTTGTCATCCGAGGAATGACGCCAAGTCAACAGCACAATACCGTTTTGCAATTCTTCCCAAGCACCATTCCACTCATAAGTTACAGGCACTGGGACTCCTGGTGGGGCTTTTTCTGGCACTGTGACTTGTAACAGGGTAACTTTGGCTTGTGCTTGCTGAGAAACTGGTTTTACTTCTATTGGTGGTATTTGTTGGTGATAAAGCTTGATAGTACCGCTACCGGGCAACTCCCAAGACTTGCTGAGTTGAAAATTGCCACCCTCCTCCACAGTTTTAACCATTACAGCTTGAGCATTCGGTACAGAACCTTGTTTGCCAGTTTTAGTGAGGAACCATGAAAGCGATCGCCCATCTTGTTTGACAAACTTTTTCCTTATTCCCACCTGTCGTCCGTAAACTTGAAAGTTTGCCAACGCCCCATAGTAATTCAAATTGTGCTGGTTGATTTTTGGCGTCGATGGCAATACACCCACTGTGGAACGCAAATATGGTTCTGTTTGGATAATTTGGGCAATTACCTGGCGATGGGGTAATTCTTCTTTCATGTAAGGATAATGCTGAGCATTCGGACTCAAAACTTGTGTCATCCAACTGCCAACACTACCTCCCGCTGGGAACAGATTAAACAACATCAAAAGCACTGCCAAACCAAAAGTACCCCAACGGAGACGCTGTCCCCAGAGACTGCGGAAACGGGTTAAGCCATAGGCTAAAAATACTGAAAGTACTGGTAAATAAGGTAACGTATAGCGTGTATCTTTGTTTGGGTTTAGAGATGAAAGAAAATAAGCACCTACCAAAAATATTGCCAGCCACTTAAGTGAGGATGAAAAGGACATGGGGACGCGGTGACGCGGTGACGCGGTGAATTTTTCTGTCTCCGTGTCCCCGCGTCTGATTGTCACCGCGTCTTTTTCCAATGAGCTTCCCCAGTAAAGTAGCAACGCAAATATTGACACTATTAACAACGGTAAAGAAACCTGATTGGGCAATTGATGCCAGTAATAAGTCCAAGCTTGCAGTGTGTTGAGGGGTGCATCACCCTCAGCAGTAGCAGAGTCTAACGTTGCTCGTTTGCCAGAAGTGAGGATCAGTAACCAATTAGCACGATACCAAGGACTCAATACCAAAACCGACAAGCACAAAGCGCCAATTAACTGCACTAACTGTCCCCAATGGCGTTGACGAAGTGCGCCAAACCCAATCCATACTATCGGTGTGAGCAGAAACAACAACGCCGTCTGCTTCACCATCAACGCCAATCCCAAAGATAAACCGAAAGCTGCTGCCAATAGAAGAGGATGGGGAGATGGGGAGATGGGGAGATGGGGAGATTTTTGACTGTTGACTGTTGACTGTTGACTGTTGACTTTTAATTTCCAAACAGTGAGGCAAAAAAAACTGAAGGTAACAACAGCTGCAAGAGGATAATCGAGGAGAAAATCTAGACGTAATTGATAGAGAGCGGGCATAATTTGGCATAGTGCTGCTGCCCACAAACCCACAGCCTCGCTAATCAATACTGCACCCAATCCATAAACCGAACCTAGTAAAATAGCACTGAATAACAGCATTACCAGTGTGGCTTGATCCGGCCCAGTGCCAAAAATGTTTTGTACTATAGCTGTAACAATGTAAGTTAAGGGCGGTATTTTAGAAGATAGCATCCAAAAATTTTGCCACCACTCACCATCCCACCATTTGGGATCTTGTAAAGCTTGCCAATAGGTCAACGTCCCAGTTAAATAATCCGCCTGATCCCAAGCTGGAATGGAGCGATCTAAGGCTAACCAAATGCGATCGCCCACCGCACCCAGCAGCCAAATTATGCTGAGGATCAGTAAACTTTTATAGCCTTTGCGCGGATATTTTCGATTACTCATGAGTTATGTTGATCTAACTGTTGTTTGTTGATGGATCTTTGTTGTTTGGATAATAGTTGCCAAACAACCAACAACCAACAACCAACAACTAACAAATTTTTTTCCTCATTTTGATATGACGAATATCAGCTTCTTCAAAAACTTCTCCTTCTTCTTGAAAACCTAGCTGCTGATACAAACCTTTTATATACTCTTGGGCATGAATCACCACTTCTGGAATATTTTTGCTAGCTAAAACTAACAGTGCTTTTTCAGTAATTTTCTTGCCAATTCCTTGTCCTCTAGCCATTGGTAAAACAGCTAGCCTTTCTATCTTCGCCGTTTTCTCATCCAAATATCTAATCCTAGCCGTCCCCACACATTCTCCATCTAAATAAGCAATCAACTGCTCACACGTCTCATCTAGACCATCAAAATCTAAATCTTGTTCCACTCCTTGCTCTTTCTGAAATACTTTCCTTCTAATTTCTTGGATGTTCCGAAAATCTTCCGAAGAATCAGCAACTCTAATAATTGAACTCTTCATGAAAATCTCTTGGCGTTCTTTGCGTCTTGGCGGTTCAATTATAAAACAGGGTGGGCATTGCCCACTTCGTGTCTTAGTGTCTTGGTGAGTCCAGCCCCCGTCTTGGCTTCTGCCGAGATGGGGGACTGGCGAACCCGGAGGGTGGTGAAAAAATAAATTTTCTTGAACCACTAAGACACGAAGACACAAAGAAAGCTGATTATTTGGGATTGCACCACCAAAGGGCTAGCATTGCCCACCCTAAAAACTTTACTCTGCCCCTTCAATTGGCGCAAAACCTTGCCGCTGGATATTCTCCGTCACCGTACGCGGTTCTAGGAATTGCAGCAAGTAGTCAGGGCCACCCGCTTTAGAACCAACTCCAGAAAGCTTGAAACCACCAAAGGGTTGCCGTGCAACTATTGCACCTGTGATGGTACGGTTAATGTACAAATTCCCAACTTCAAACTCTTCCTGCGCTGTTTGAATGTGCGAGGGAGTTCGAGAGTAAAGCCCTCCAGTTAGAGCGTAGTTGGTATCGTTGGCAATTGCCAAAGCCTCTGGGAAATTTTTCGCCCTGATTACCGCGACAACGGGACCAAAAATTTCTTGTTGGGCAATTACCGCATTTGGCGATACATCCGAAAAGATCACCGGGCCAATAAAATACCCGTTCTCCGGTGCTGGCAATTCTAAAGCAACTTTTGCTTCTGCTTTACCCTTTTGAATATACTCACGAATGCGATCGCGTGCGTTAGCATCAATCACAGGGCCTACTTGAGTACTGGCTAACTCCGCCTCACCTATATTTAGCGATTTTGTCGCCTCCACAAACCGCTGGACAAAAGTATCGTAAATGGCTGTGTGTACAATCACTCGCGAACAAGCTGAACATTTTTGACCGCTGTAACCAAATGCCGACTGCACAACACCCGCAACTGCCTGGTCTAAATCAGCACTTTCATCAACAATAATTGCATTCTTGCCACCCATCTCGGCAATTACCCGCTTCATATGTTTTTGCAGAGGTTTAAGATTTGCCGCCTCTGCGTAAATTCTACAACCAACCTCTTGCGACCCCGTAAACACAATCATATGAGTATCGGGATGGCTCACCAAGTAAGCACCAACTTGGGAACCCTTACCAGGTACGTATTGAAATACACCTTTGGGGATACCAGCTTCGACTAAAATTTCTGTCAGTTTCGCTGCAATTACTGAGGATGTTTCTGCTGGTTTGAGGAGAGTACAATTACCAGCAACCAAAGCTGCGACAGTCATTCCCGTGGCAATCGCAAGCGGAAAGTTCCAAGGAGAAATCACCACGGCAATTCCCCGAGGCTGGTAAATATAACGGTTTGTCTCGCCGGGAACGTCGTAATTATAACCTTGGTCGAGCCGTTCCATCTCAAGAGCATAGTAGCGACAGAAGTCTATCGCCTCGCTAACTTCTACATCCGCTTCCCGCACTGGTTTACCAACTTCCAACACGATCCAAGCTGCAAGTTCCGCGCGGCGTTGTTCCATCAACTCAGCAGCTTTTCGTAAGATCCCAGCGCGTTGTCTGACGGGTGTTTTGCGCCAACCGGAAAACGCAGCTTTTGCAGCTTGCATCGCTTTTTCTGCTTGTTCAACGCTGATGAGTCCAACTTTACCAATTACCTCACTGTAATTTGAGGGGTTGAGAGAATTAATTATTTCCTGAGTGTTGACGTATTCGCCGTTAATTAACGGGAGATAGGTTTTACCAAATTGCTGGCGAACACTTTGGAAAGCTTGTTGGGATTTCTTTCTTGCCTGTTCTTCAGCATAATCTGTATCTGCTGCACCGATGAAGGAGGAGGGGGAGAGGGGGAGAGGGGGAGAGGGGGGAACTTTTCCGTCCCCTTGTTCCACAGTAGGTGGTGCTAACAATTCCTCTACCGGACGATTTTCTAAATTTTGCCGCAAGAAAGAACTATTCGCTGTATTCTCTAGCAAGCGACGAATCAGGTACGCCATCCCTGGAAGAAGTTCACCATAGGGACAGTAAACGCGGACGCGATAGCCTTGATCAACTAAAGCTTTTGCTAGTTTATCGCCCATGCCGTAGAGAACTTGCATTTCAAAGCAACGACGTGGAACTTTTAAACTTTCCGCGATTGCAATGGCATGAGCTTGCGATCGCACATTATGGCTACCAATCGCAGCATACACATATTGGTGATTTTCCAGCAATAATTGCGTAATAGTCTCAAAGTTGGCATCTGTTGCGGCTTTGTCGCTATAAACTGGCTGTGGCCAGTGCTTCTGCGCTGCTTTGATGGTTTCTTGATCCCAGTACGCACCTTTTACCAAGCGAATTGTAATTGGATAACCACGCTGTTTTGCCCAATCAATTAATGCTTTTGCATCTTGTTCGCTGTCACGCAGATATGCTTGGATAGTCATGCCAATATCTGTGCGCGTACGAAATTCTTCTTCAAGCAAAAGCTTTTTCAGAATGCTCAACGTTAGGTTTTTGTAAGCATACTGTTCCATATCAAAGTGAACGGCGACGCCTAGTTCTTTGGCACGACGCAACAGGATGCGGATGCGATCGCTGACTCGTTCTTCGCTACCTTTAGGATCTAGGGGATCGAATTGGGAGTAAAACGCGGTTAATTTGACAGACACCTGAACTTTTGGTAGTGCTTCGCCGTCTGCTTCATCAATTAATGGTACAGTTGCCCAATTCTTGGATGCTTCTTGTAATTGTTGCATCAAATCTAGATATCTTTCCAGGTAAGACTGTGCTTCTGCTTCGGTAATTACTGCTTCACCTAGTAAGTCTACAGTGAAAGCCATTTTTTCCTTACGCAGTCGCTCAATCGTCTTAAGTACCTGTTTAATATTTTCTCCAGCAATATATTTATGAGCTAATGTTTCAACTGCTGTAGCAACAGTTGTAGCAGCAACTTGCCCTGGCATGGAATCGGGATTGGCAAAATTTAACATTCCCTTCAGGGCAGTTGGTAATTCTACTGATTCATCGCCTAAATATTCTTGTAAATGTGCGGCAATTTCCGATTTACTGTGTAAAGCAGGTAGAGTATCGATAAAGCGAAATAGCTGCACTCGCAACCCAGGATTGCTCATCGCCCAAGCCAGCAGCTTATCATCCCAGCGCATCTGATCGCGCAACGCCGAGAAGAAATTACGACTTTCCTGTGTTGCTTCTAGTAATTGTTTGGCTATTTTTTGAGTATTAGCTTCGTAGGTGCTAGTTTTTACTTGTAAAACCACAGATAACAAACTCCTTGTTTAATGTCAGGCTTTACTTTATAAAACCCATATCTTCTATTTTCGCTCTTTGGTTTTGTAGCCACCACATCTAGAGTGCAGGATGTTACGCAATTCCTACTAATACCAATGTAAAAGGGACTGGGGATTAGGGATTGGGGTAGTGGTTTTCACGCGTAAAAATTATGTCCGGGGCAATAAAGCCCTCCCACATGTTGGGCATCCGCTGTGCTGGGGTAACTGTGGCTGCTGGTACTCTTCAGCAAGCAGGGCTAATTCGCTACAAGCGTGGTAAAATTACTATTCTGGATCGGGAAAATCTGGAAGTGGCTGCTTGTGAGTGTGACGGGATAATCAAAGCCGAGTTTCGACGGTTGTTGGGAGTTGAACGAGGTTAGAGCTTACATACCTGATTGGACTCTTATGTACGGTTTCGTACCGACATCTGATGTTGACGACCTTTATCGTTATGTCTATTTGGAGTATTGCAATACGGTTGTGTGAACGTTCGCTGTCACTCTAAAGAGTGTAGCTTCAGGCTTTAGCCTGTGGGTTCGTAAAGCCGTAACATCATTTGTCCTGAAGTTCCCCAGGAGATTAAGACGTGCAAGCTGAAGATTCAACAGATGGCTCGAAAGTATCATATAACGATACTTACATCCTTAATGGTTTGCGGTTAGTGGTTGTAGATGACGATCAAGACACGCGAGAGTTATTCACCTTCGTCCTTGAAAGCAATGGCGCAGAAGTCATCCCAGTTGCTTCAGCACAGCAGGCGCTAGAAGCGATCGCACAATTTCAGCCGGATATCTTGATTAGTGACATACAAATGTCAGGTACAGATGGCTACAACCTGATTCGCCAAGTGAGAAATCTTGGTGCCGATCAAGGAGGACAGATTCCAGCGATCGCCGTGACTGGCTATCCCAAAAATGTGAATGATATTGACGAGCTATTGGTTGGTTTTCAAGGTCATCTGTGCAAACCTATTGATTTAGATGAACTAATCGCAGTTGTTGCTAGCCTGGCTAAACGAGTAGTTAGTAGTTAGTGGTTAGTAGTTAGTAGGTAGTAGTTAGTAGTTAGTAGTTGGTAGTGAGTGGTTAGTAGTTGGTAGTGAGTGGTTAGTAGTTAGTAGTTGATTTTTTACCACTATCTACTAACCACTATCTACTATCTACTATCCACTAACCACTATCCACTAACCCTTCACTAATTAATCAAGATGATCTTCATCTAGTTCTTCAATTGCCGGTGGCTCATCACCGGGTATCCGCAATACTTCAACCATCTCCTGAACTTCAAATGGTGGAGGTGCTGTGAGTCGAGAAACACTCCAAGTGACCACAAAATTGATTAACATTCCGAGGGTGCCAATTCCTTCGGCTGAGACGCCGAAAAACCAAGGTTGCATTCCGTAGAATTTTACCCCGACTATATAAAAGATAGTAAAGCACAAGCCCACTACCATACCGGCGATCGCACCTTCTCGATTTGTCCGTTTGTCGAATACTCCCAAAATGATAATTGGGAAAAAGCTGGCCGCAGCCAAACCGAAAGCAAACGCCACTACCTCAGCAACAAACCCAGGCGGATTGACACCGAAATAACCAGCAATGGCGATCGCAAAACCCACCATAACTCTACCCACCATCACCCGCTTAGATTCTGAGGCTCCCGGATTAATCATGCGGTAATAGATATCATGGGCAACTGCACTCGAAATTACCAACAGTAACCCCGATGCTGTCGATAAAGCTGCTGCTAATCCACCGACAGCAACTAAAGCAATTACCCAAGGAGCCAATTTTGCTACTTCTGGGGTCGAGAGAACGATAATGTCGCGATCAATGTCAATCTCGCTAGTTTTTTTATCTGAGGTCAACTCAATGCGTCCATTACCGTTTTTATCGGCAAAGTTCAATAACTTGGTATTTTCCCACTTTTTCGCCCAGTCTAGTTGATGAATCTCTTCAAACGTGCGGTTGTGTAATGTGCTAATCAAGTTATAGCGGGCGAAGCTTGATAAAGCTGGTGCTGTTGTATACAACAAGGCGATTAACAGCAACGCCCAACCAGCAGAAAAGCGAGCCGAGCGCACATCTGGTACTGTGTAAAAACGTACGATCACATGGGGAAGTCCCGCAGTTCCCACCATGAGAGCGACGGTAGTAAATAAAACATCCAGCATCGACTTGTTAACAAACGGTTGCGTATATTCTTGGAAACCAAGATCGAGCTGGATTTGGTTCAATTTTGGGACAATATCACTGAAAGTGAACGCTAGTTGGGGAATGGGGTTATTAGTGAGCAGTAGAGAAATAGCAACAGCGGGAATCAAGTAAGCAATAATTAAGACGCAGTATTGGGCAACCTGAGTCCAGGTAATGCCTTTCATTCCCCCCAGCACCGAGAAAAAGCCGACAATCACCATCCCAATGACAACGCCAGTACTGATGTCTACTTGCAGAAAGCGGCTAAACACAATCCCTACACCGCGCATTTGCCCTGCTACGTAAGTCATGGAGACGAAGATAGCTGCAATGACTGCAACCACGCGGGCAATGTTGGAGTAGTAGCGATCGCCAACAAAATCAGGAACTGTGTATTTGCCAAACTTCCGCAAATAAGGAGCCAAGAGCAAAGCTAACAGTACATAGCCGCCAGTCCAGCCCATCAGGTAAATTGAACCGTCGTAACCAAGGAAGGAAATTAACCCCGCCATTGAAATAAACGAAGCGGCTGACATCCAATCAGCCGCAGTCGCCGCACCATTGGCCAGGGAGGGAACACCTTGATCGGCTACGAAAAACCCTTTGCTATCTTTAACGCGAGAGCGCCAACCGATGTAGAGATATACAATGAAAGAAAGGATGACAAGTAAAGTCGTCCAAGCTTCAGCTGACATTATTTACCTCTCCTTTTGATTCCGTATTGGCGATCGAGCTTATCCATCTGCACGGCGTAGACAAAAATCAGCACCACGAAGATATAAATGGAGCCTTGCTGCGCCATCCAGAAGCCGAGAGGTAAACCACCCAGACGTATATTGTTCAATGGCTGTACAAGCAGAATGCTAAAACCAATAGATACCAGTGCCCAAACAAGAAGAAGATTTCTAATTAAAGCTGTATTGGCACGCCAGTAAGCCTGACGCTTATCTTGGTTCATAATTATGATTTTTTAAACGCTTAGAAAATAATTATTCTACAGAAGTGCTCTAACGCTGAATATCTGTGATATTCTGCATTACTTGTTTATATAATTCGGTATTTTTCTGTTTTTGAAAAATAGCTGCGGCTCTCTGTAAGTCAGCAACTGCTCCTTGCTTATCTCCCAATGCAGCACGAGTATTACCGCGATTATTGTAAGCTGCGGCAAATTCGGAGTTTAGGCGAATGGCTTGGTCGAAATCATTAATTGCCATCTGTCTGTCTCCGATTGCGGCACGGGCATTGCCTCGGTTATTGTAGGCAACAGCATACTTGGGATTGAGGCGAATGGCTTGGTCGTAATCTGAAATTGCACCTTTTCTATCTCCTGTAGCGGCGCGGGCGTTACCGCGATTGTTGAAAGCTTCGGCGTAGTTAGGAGCAAGACGAATGGCTTCACTGTAATCTGCAATTGCTTCATTAAGATCCCCTGTGGCGGCGCGGGCATTACCTCGATTGTTGTAGGCTTCAGCATAGTTAGGAGCAAGCTTAATGGCTTGGTTGTAATCTGCGATCGCCTTCTGCTTGTCTCCCATATCGAATTGAACTAGTCCCCGACCATTGTAGGCTGCGGCATACCCAGAATTGATTTGAAGCGCTCGGGTATAAGCTGCGATCGCGCCTTGGGAGTCTCCTTGGATATGCTTGTACTGACCTTGAGTATAAAAGTCTTCTGCTTTTAATGGTTTAGCGACTGGACTTTTGGGAGCACTCACTCCGATTTCTGTTACTAGCACATCGTTGTTCTTTGCACAAGAAACAACTCCGATGGTGACAAATGCGGTAAGCGCAGCTATGCCAACTGCCACTTTTGTTAATTTCTGCTCCTCTAACCGCAATTTCATAAGTTGTTCTGATATAGGTAAATTTTCCTGATAACTTTTTTACTCCATGCCATTAATATTTAATCGTATTTTCTCAGAATTTTTGTAAATTTTTATTTTACGATTTTAAATTAAATTTATACCCAATATTTTATTGCTAGTACATACTTTACTCGTCTTCATTGATACTTTCCTGAGTTTTGCTAGTCAGTCGCCAAGCTGTATTTTTTTCTACATCTACAGATAATTGTTCGAGATTTTTTCCTAAATCTTTTTGCATTTTTTGAGTCAATGTAATAGGAAAATCTAAATTAATATCTTGAGTTTGTATGAATCTAACTAGCTCTGCAAATGATACTTTTACTGTTGCCCGCTCATATCCAATTAACTTTAAATCGGAAGTTTCAGATAGATTTTGAGCTTGCATAGCTTTTTTAATTCGCTCTTGCAAATGCTCATATTCTGAATTCAACAGTTTCCGATATTGCTCAATTTCTTGGTATCTTGCTGCAAGTGCGATTAAGTCTTCCGTAGCAGGGTCGGGGTTGATTTTGGCATTTAATTCTATCAAATGCATATGTACCTGAGCGAGATAAATGCAGTCTAGGTAAGCATATTCTATTTGTTCTTCTGTTAAAGGTCGCTGTCCCCAATCGCTAGTTTGTTCTTGTTTATCGATAGACTGAAAATTACACAATTTAGAGGCAAGAGTTTTCAGTTGGTAGTTGGGTAATGGCAAAATATAGTAAGGGATTTTTTTTGCCATCTCTAAAGTACAAGTCACATTTTTGGCTTTTTTGTTCCCCAAAAATTTCAAATCGTAGCTGGCGTTGTGAAATACCTTCTCAATCGCCGGATTAATCATGATTTGTTCAATAAATTCAGCTACGACATCTGGCAACTCCAGTACATCCAAAACGTGAATGCGATCGCCACTCATATCTGTAGGGTCATCTAATACCTGAATCAGCGACAATCTGGGATTGCTACTTTTGTAATCAGCGACTTCTGTATCTATCCACAAAGTTGAACTTCTGGTATATTCAGAAACCAGAGAACGAATAGCGCTGGCTGATGTCAGGTAGGGCATATTTGGGGAAGCACAGGTTAAGTCACAGTTTCCCAAGGTAGCATTTTTAGATAGTTATTGGTTAATGGTTAGTAGTTAGTAGTTAGTGGTTGGTAGTTAGTAGTTAGTAGTTAGTAGTTAGTGGTTGGTAGTTAGTGATTGATTTTATACCACTATCCACTAACCACTATCCACTATCTAACTCTCTTGAATACAAGGTGTCGTCGCCAGAAATTGTGCCTCTTTTTGCATCAGTTCCATATCCGATCGCGACCAAGAACGAGGTGCTTGACAGTGATGCGCTATCAACAATCCCCATAATCCCTTGGGAGCCAAGACTGGCACAACCAGATTGGCACGAACTTGCAAGCTACGGAGAAAAGCTCGGTGACAAATAGCAATTGGTTCTAATTCAATATCAGGTATTGCTTTTACTCGTCCTGCCAAATACATAGCGGCATACTCATTATTAAAACAATCATCAGGGCCTGTTGAACCAAGGATGGAAAATTCATCAGAACTCAAAGCTTCAAACGTCACCTGTCCTTGCCATTGGCAGTAAAAATAATACAACACCACACGATCAACTTGAAGCGAATCTCTAAGGCGGTTCGTCGTTTGTGTAACTAATTCATCACGTTCCATTGTTGCGATCAGGCGCTCAAGTATTTTTTGTAAACCGCGATCGCGACGCACTGTGACGCTAGGGTTAAATTCTGGGTTGGAATGACTTGACACAGGTCTGCAATGACGAGTGATTGACGATTGTTCTTCCATGCTACACATGGAAGTCTATTCTGTTAACTTACCGTTATAAATCCTTTGTTTAACAAGATGACTTAAATTCTTAAGAATCTGAGAGCCAGACTAAAACTTTACACAAAAATAGTCATATTCGGCGTTTTACAGTAGGCTTTTCTGCCTTAAGAACTGAATTTTTCCCTCTCAGGCTTGATAACCAGAGTAATTATCTTCAGCAATTCTATAAAGGAGCTACTCAATCAAGCAGCAAACGACGAAAAAACTATGCGCTACTTTGCATTAGCCACTGACTACGATGGTACACTTGCTGCCTAGCGATCGCTCACCACAAGTGGCTGAAGTACTAGAATTACTGGAGCGACCAGATCAAAATGTCATCGTTAACTTACTTGGCATTGCGTTAGCTGACCGTCCTAGCTTTTTTGCCGAACTACTACCAGCATTGCAGGAATTGCGATCGCGCACCGGTCGTCCGCACTGGGATACACCTTACCAGCTTGAATTTCTTGGTGTCTTTGTGTCTTGGTGGTTCAAGAGGTGCTTTTATTCACCACTAAGACACTAAGGCACAAAGGGAATTTCAATATTCAAAAATAGTGAATTTTTATTAAAAACTATTTCATTTTTAATGATTTTATGAAGTAAATAGGCAAATTATTGCAGTTATGATTTTGCATTTATAAGGGCGATCGCCCTTATAAATTTCGTTTCTGTCAGAAATACCGTTGATATCCTGCTGGAAAATCTTCAAGGGCTCCAAATACTGGGTAGCTAAATTTTTCGTAAAAACCAAGAGCTTAAAAACTAAACGTATCAAGATAAGCGTGACAAAAACCACGCATTTTTGGTTGTTGCATGAGCTGTCTTCCGTAACCTTGGCCTCTTAGCAATGCAGCAACCCACTTCTGCCTTTAACTCCTGAGTTAAAAATCAGTCTTTTGGCCCCTATGGGTATATAGAATAGGAGGGATGCCTTTTCATAGCCTTCAACTATCAAAAGGTGTAACTTTAGTAGCAAATTCTACAGAATCGGCTCAGCAAAAATTAGTATTCAATCATAGACCGATCGCATCTATACGCTAGTGACATTTTTTATGACTTCCCGAATTCGCTATTTAATGTGTCCGCCCGACCACTACGACGTGGATTATGTGATTAATCCTTGGATGGAGGGAAATATTCACAAGTCATCGCGTGATCGCGCCGTGGAACAGTGGCAGAAACTTTACCACATTCTCAAAGAACACGCAATTGTAGAGCTAGCGCCACCCCAACCAGGCTGGCCTGATATGGTGTTCACGGCTAATGCTGGTTTAGTTTTGGGGGATACAGTCGTTCTCAGTCGCTTTTTACACAAAGAGCGTCAAGGAGAAGAACCGTATTTTAAGCAGTGGTTTGAAGAAAACGGCTACAAAGTCTATGAACTGCCAAAGGATCTGCCGTTTGAGGGTGCAGGAGACGCACTGCTAGATCGGGAAGGACGTTGGCTATGGGCAGGATACGGCTTCCGCTCAGAATTAGATTCTCATCCCTATCTGGCAAAATGGCTGGATATAGAGGTACTATCCCTGCGGTTGATAGATGAGCGTTTCTATCACCTAGATACTTGCTTCTGTCCATTAACAGATGGCTATTTGCTTTACTATCCTGCGGCTTTTGATTCCTACTCCAACCGTTTGATTGAAATGCGAGTAGCACCAGAAAAGCGGATAGCAATTGCTGAGGCTGATGCGGTGAACTTCGCCTGCAATGCGGTGAATGTGGATCGCATTATTATAATGAACAAGGCTAGCGATGCACTGAAAGCGCGTCTGACTGAGATTGGTTTTCAAGTAATTGAAACGCCACTGACGGAATTTCTCAAAGCTGGTGGTGCGGCGAAATGTCTAACCCTGCGGGTAACAGAACCAGTTAGAGAAGAAATTCATGCCAATGCACCGGTCGAAAGTCGGATCATTCGCATGGAAGGACACTTGCTCGACGCTGGCCTAATTAACCGCGCTTTAGATTTGGTTGTAGACAACGGTGGTAGCTTCCAAGTTTTGAACTTCAACTTGGGAGAACAGCGGCAAAGTACCTCCGCAGCAGAGGTGAAGATATCCGCACCATCCCACGGGGTGATGGAGGAAATCATCTCGCAATTAATTGATTTGGGTGCGGTAGATTTGCCGCAAGACGAACGAGATGCCAAGCTGGAACCTGTTACCATTGCTGGTGTTGCTCCCGATGATTTTTATGTCAGCACGATTTATCCCACCGAGGTGCGGGTTAATGGTGAGTGGATCAAGGTGCACAATCAACGCATGGATGGAGCGATCGCCATTTCCCAAACTCCCCAAGGTTTGGTAGCGAAGTGTAAAATATTACGTGAATTAGCAGTCGGCGAACAGGTAGTTGTCGATGTGCAAGGTATCCGCACCATCCGCAAACCAGAATCGCGGGAAAAACGCAATGCTGAGGAATTTAGCTTTATGTCCGCAGGAGTTTCCAGCGAGCGGCGGGTGGAATTGGTTGTTGAGCAGGTGGCATGGGAATTACGTAAAATCCGCGATGCAGGTGGTAAAGTAGTTGTCACTGCCGGGCCAGTGGTGATTCACACTGGCGGCGGCGAACACCTATCGCGACTAATTCGTGAAGGATACGTGCAGGCGCTGTTGGGAGGAAATGCGATCGCTGTTCACGATATTGAGCAAGCGATTATGGGCACTTCCCTCGGTGTGGATATGAAGCGGGGCGTAGCAGTACGCGGCGGACATCGCCACCACCTCAAGGTAATTAACACCGTCCGGCGTTACGGCAGCATTGCCAAAGCCGTAGAAGCTGGAGTAATTCAAAGTGGGGTGATGTATGAGTGCGTGAAAAATAACGTACCTTTCTGCCTAGCTGGTTCGATTCGTGATGACGGGCCCTTGCCTGATACCGAGATGGATTTGATTAAAGCACAAACAAGATACGCCGAACTACTCAAAGGTGCGGAGATGATTTTGATGCTGTCATCGATGCTGCACTCTATTGGTGTGGGCAATATGACGCCTGCGGGGGTAAAGATGGTGTGTGTGGATATCAACCCAGCAGTGGTGACGAAGTTAAGTGACAGGGGTTCGATAGAATCGCTTGGTGTAGTGACAGATGTAGGGTTGTTCCTGAGTTTGTTGGTACAGCAATTGGATAAATTGACGAGTCCGTACACTGTCAAGGCGGGGTAGGAAAGTAGGGATTGGGGATTGGGGATTGGGGATTGGGGATTGGGAATTGGGGATTGGGAATTGGGGATTGGGTAAAGGGTAAAGGAATTTATTAACCTTTCACCTTTCACCTTTCTCCTTTTCCCTTTCCCCCTCTTGTTTTTCCGCAGCTAAAAGTATAAAATACCTATTCCTGTGCTCCTGCCGTCTGCAACTGCCGCACCACATCTCTGTAGCCATTAAACTCTGCTAGCATCAAAGCTGTATAACCACCTTGATTTTTCAAATTTACATCCGCCCCTGCTTGCAGTAGCAATTGCACCGCTTCACCATAATCCCTTGACGCTGCCCACATCAGCGCCGTTGCTCCGGCGGAGTCTTGAAAATTCACATCTGCACCCTTAGCAACTAGTTGCTGTATCACCTTTGTACGGTTGCGTTCGGCTGCTTTGAGTAACGCTGTTTTGCCATCATCTCCTTGGCTATTGGCATTAGCGCCCGATTCTAGCAAAACTTTCACAGTTTCGGCGTTGCCTTGCGTTGCTGCGAGTGTTAAAGGCACTTCACCAAAATTTCTCGCATTCACATCTGCCCCATACCGCAGCAGGATTTCAACAATTTGGCTGTGTCCCTGCAACGCAGCTACGAGTAACGGTGTATCGCCAAGGTTATTTCTAATTTGTACATTTGCACCTCGATTCAGTAATTCTTCGACCACATCGGCATAACCTTCAACAACTGCAAGGTGCAGGGCTGTTTCACCATCTTTGTCTTGAACATTCACATCAGCACCCGCATCCAATAAAGCGGCAACGATCGCCTTATGTCCTGCCGCTGCCGCTGCTAATAGCGCCGTACTGCGATCGCGGTTTTGCAGTTTCACATCCGCCCCTGCCGCTAAAAGTGCTTGCACAACTTGTAAATGTCCCAAGTCTGCCGCCAGCATCAACGGAGTTTCACCTTCTTCATCCTGGGCATTAATATTTGCACCTTGCCCTTGCAGGATTGCTTGCACAACGGCGGTGTTACCGCGCTTAATGGCTAATTTCAAGGCAGTATCATCATCTTTATCTTTGACATTGGCGTTTGCACCAGCAGCTAGTAAGACTTGCACCACCTCAACATGACCTTTGAGTGCTGCTGCCATCAAAGCAGTGCTGCCATCTTCATTGCTGGCATTTACATCCGCACCACCTGATACTAAAAGTCGCACAATGTCAAGATTTTTGGCACTCGCAGCTAACATCAAAGCTGTCAAACCATAGCGTTTTCTGCGTAAATTGATATTTGCCCCGGCATTGATCAGCGATCGCGCAATTTCCGTATAGCCAAAATTGGCAGCAAACATTAACGCTGTTGTGCCATCGCGATCGCTCACATCAGGTGTTGCACCCAAAGCCAACAGCGCTTGTACCCGTTTGATATCACCAGTTTTAGCTGCCTTTAGCAGCAAGACATCGTTATTGTGAGTCATTAGTTATTTGTGTTTACATTCCGCAGCGCTATTAGTCTCACAAATTAGAGTACAAGATATTAGACCTCTTGCAAAAGGTACTACCGCTGCCGAGTAAGTCACGCATTCACGCATTCAAAAGCATGCCCAAGGGGCGCAGCGTAGACGCCCGCAAGGGCGGCTTCGGTGCAGGGTAGGGTTAAAAAGCTTACTATCTAGGCTTTTCGTTGATTTATAATGGTAGTTTTATTTCCGCCATCATGTAGTACTTTGCAAGAGATGGGGAAAGACGCCTTATCGGTCGGTAATAGGTGATGGGTAATGGGTGCTCTTACCAATTACCAATTACCAAAAACATCTGTATTATTCGGTCATTGCAGCTTTGACAGCTGGCTCTAGTTTAGCTTTAGTTTCCTGGAACTCCCGACCTAAATTAGTTAACTGTTCGTCATTCATACACTTGCGGACAGCATTAAAAATTTTATTTTCTTCTTCTCTTACATGATGCTGCACTGCTTTTTGAAGTTCATTAATTTTTTTTTGAAACTCTGATTCACCTGGTTTGAGTTCCTTAATTTCCTCTAAAATCACTTTTGCTTCTTCGTGTTCTTTCTCAGCTTCTTCAATATACTTTTTAGTTTCTTCGTACTCCTGCATCGCTGGGTAAAAAACTAGTTCTTCAGTTCTAGCGTGTAGTGTCAATGCTTTAAAAATTTGATTGAAACACTCATACAGTTTTTTATTGTCTGCCTTTTCTGCTTCTGCAAAAAGCTGTTCAACTTGGCGATGCTCTGCTTCGATTAACGAAAGGATATCCTTTGATGTAGCCTTAGCCATTTTTTTCTCCTAGTGGTAAATAATTTTTAACAGTAGTCTGAAACAGTTTTTACTCCAACATCGTAAAAGCATTTAGAAATTGTAGATAAACAACTATACTTTTATAATGAACACGCTTCAGCAATTCCCTGTAAACTTATAGGTTCAGTAGCTATTCAATTCAAAAATAAAGTTATCACTAAACTTTATAACTATCAAAATTAATTAATTTTATCGGTCTCTAGTTTGGTAGATGAAAATAAAAAAATACAAAAAACAATAAATTTTCTAATCTAAATTTTTACGGACTGTAAATTATTCAACCTCTTTCCAGAGGTAGAAGCTTATTTACATCCAAGACATGAAAAGTTAGAAAAGGTCAGTCCAATTCGGAATTGGGTATTTGGAATTTCCTAGAATTTCGGTCGTGCCCATCTCCCCATTCCCCCATTCCCCCATTCCCAATTAGCGTTATGCTAATTTTTATGAAGATTTAAGAATAGGGGCAAAGATAATGAATCTGGAACTGTCACCATCGGTAAAATATTGGTCGCAATTCTTCCACCCAATCATGATGTGGGCGCTACTGTTAGCATCCATATATGCTGCATATCTGGGGCTACAAGTGCAGCGTACTAGAAATGCTCAAGGCGAACAAAAGAAAGAACTGATTAAAGGTAAATATAACGTCAGACACTACCAAATCGGTTCTATACTATTGGCGTTCATGGTGCTAGGCTCTGTTGGTGGGATGGCTGTCACCTATATTAATAATGGTAAGTTGTTTGTGGGGCCGCACCTGCTAGCAGGTCTTGGCATGACAAGTATAATTGCCTTTTCTGCTGCCTTGTCTCCTTACATGCAAAAAGGGGCGAATTGGGCGCGTGTCACACATATTTTGTTGAATTTTACCCTTTTAGGGCTTTTTACTTGGCAAGCTATCACTGGCGTGCAAATTGTGCAAAAAATTATCAGTAATGCATAGTTATTAGTCATTGGTCATTAGTCATTAGTCATTAGTCATTAGTCATTAGTCATTAACATTACAAATGACAAAGGACAAATGACTATTGACCCTTGACTCATTTCTTTTTCTTAACATTAGCTGGCAATGGTATGCCCAAAGATTGATGAAAATCTTCTTGGACTTTGCGGGTTAAGCGGCGGGAGACTTGACGGACTATTTGGTTAAGTAAGCGATCGCCCGTAGATTGAATTAAAGACTTGGGTAATCGCTGAATAAATTTAGGAAAGTGAATGTCAACTGTTAAATCCAGTTCCCACTCAACTCGCGTCATCTCACCCAAATGAGCAGTGGCTTGGTATTCCTGGGTTTCAATCAATTGTAGCGATGCCCGGTAGTCTACATCATAACCAGGAGGTTGATAACCAGGAATAGGGATAGTACGAATGCGATAAATACTGTTCTCAGGACAGAGAAGTTCTAAACCAATTTTTGGTTCTACTTCGTAACCAAAACTGCCAAAGCGGCCAATTACTAAAGCATAGCCATTTTTCCCTAGTGGTTCCACCTTCATGGGTTCGGCACAGCGGTAAAACCAACTAGCATGATTGTTGAGATACTCAGCAACACTCTGGACAGGAGCATACATTTCCATACAGTCCTGATACCGACCGTAAAATGTTGTGGGAGTCCCTACAGTTGTCTGTGGGCGTGCTTCTTCAGTTTCTGCGATCGTTGAGGCCACAGACAAAACCACTTCTGTTGTTTCAAATGATTCAAAGGATTGATATTCTGAGTTTTTTGAAATCATAAGATTCATTTATACTTTTGATGATTGTCTCAATTAATCTTTCCCGTCTTGGGTGCAACGTTTCGCACTAAAAGTACATTTTGACCGAAAACTTAAAAACACATCATACATTTCATCGAATCTCTACAATAGAGACAGAAAAAGGACATACTAGTTTCCCAGGATAGCGTTGATCATGAAAGCTTTTGTAGCAGGAGCAACAGGAGAAACAGGTCGCCGGATCGTACAAGAACTGATAGCGCGGAATATTCCCGTTCGTGCCTTGGTGCGCGACGTCGAGAAAGCGAGAAGTATTCTGCCTGCTGACGCCGAATTAGTGCAGGGTGATGTGTTAGACCAACAAAGCCTAGCTACTGCTTTGGGAGACAGTACGGTACTCCTATGTGCTACGGGAGCAAAACCCAGCTTTGATCCCACAGGCCCTTATAAAGTGGATTATGAAGGAACTAAAAATTTAGTTAATGCTGCTAAGAGTAGGGGGATAGAGCATTTCGTCTTGGTTTCTTCTTTGGCTGCTTCCCAATTTTTCCATCCTCTGAATTTATTCTGGTTGATTTTATACTGGAAAAAACAAGCTGAGGAATACCTGCAAAAAAGCGGTTTAACTTATACAATTGTCAGACCGGGTGGCTTGAGGAATGAAGATAACCCTGACTCAATCGTGATGCAAAACGCTGATACGTTGTTTGAAGGCAGTATTCCTCGCCAAAAAGTTGCTCAAGTTTGCGTTGAAGCACTATTTGAGCCAGCAGCACAGAATAAAATTGTAGAGATTGTGGCAAAACCAGATGCCCCTGCGAAAAACTTTGGTGAGTTGTTTGCAAGCGTCGCTTGAGTATAACAGGAGTATTGCGTGAAAGTTGCAGTCTTCAGCACCAAGTCGTACGATCGCGAGTTTTTGGAGGCAGCAAACGCAGCTGCCCAAGCGAATCATGAGTTTGTTTACTTCGACACTAGTTTGAGTCCTCAAACTGTTTCTCTAGCAGCCGAGTGTGCAGCGGTTTGCGTGTTTGTGAATGATGATGTCAGTGCCGAGACCCTCAAACTCTTGGCAGCGCAAGGTACTCGTTTTGTGGCACTGCGCTGTACTGGCTTCAACAATGTAGACCTGAAAACAGCAGCAGAATTGGGAATTAAGGTTGCACGAGTGACTGTCTACTCTCCCTTCTCGGTAGCAGAACACGCTGTCGGTTTAATCTTGATGCTGAATCGCAAGCTGTATCGGGCTTACAATCGAGTTCGAGATGATAATTTCTCCTTAGAAGGACTGCTGGGATTTGATCTGCATGGTGGCACAGTTGGCATCATTGGCACAGGCAAGATCGGCATGATTTTTGCTCAAATCATGCAGGGATTTGGCTGCCATTTGCTTGGATATGATGCTTTTCCAAATTCCAAGTTTGAGACAATTGCTAATGCCCGCTATGTAGAATTGCCAGAGTTGTTCGCCAAGGCGGACATTATTTCATTGCACTGTCCTCTCACCCCAGAAACGCATCACCTAATTAACGCGAACGCGATTGAGCAAATGAAGCCTGGAGTCATGCTGATCAATACGAGTCGAGGTGGACTGATTGATACCGAGGCTGTAATTGCGGGAATTAAATCAAGAAAGATTGGTCATCTTGGAATTGATGTTTATGAGCAAGAAAATGGCCTATTCTTTGAAGATTTATCTGACAGCGTGATTGAGGATGATGTTTTTCAGCTGTTGCAATCATTCCCGAATGTCGTGATTACAGCCCATCAAGCCTTCTTTACCCGCAATGCACTGACTGATATCTCTAAAACAACAATCTCAAACATCACAGACTTTGAGCAAGGTCGTCCCCTGACTAATGAAATCTCCTATCAACCTCAAGTTCTCGCTAAATCTCCCGCTTAAGGGGGATTGGGGATTGGGGATTGGGGATTGGGATTAACGATTATCTTTGCCCGATGCCCCTTGCCCCAGTCCCTAATCCCCGATCCCCTTTGCTATGTCCCCAAGTGAGAACTTTCCGGAAACGAGTACGTCAATAATGATTGTTATATTTTGGATGGGCATAGCAGGCAATTTTAAGGAGTCGGACTCTGAAAGGCTGGGAATTTAAAGGGATTGAAAAATTTATCGGGCCACTAGCCGCTTTGTTGGCATTTGTGTATTTATTTCAGTGGTATATCATTGGTGATTTGCGATCGCGTCCCGATCCTGTGTTTAAAAACAGACAACCACCGTTGGTCATGAAAGGTGGCGATCCCTACATCCGCGCTTTAATGCGAACTATCTCAGCCAGTGAAGCCAGTAGTAACCGTCCCTATTCAATTTTGTATGGCGGACAGCATGTTAAAGACCTCAGCCGTCATCCACAGATATGTGTCACAATTGTGACTGGTCCTAATCAGGGTAATTGTTCTACAGCTGCTGGTAGATATCAAATCATCAATACAACTTGGTATACGATCGCGCCTAGATATCACCCAAAACCGAAGCGGTTAATGTTTTGGAATTCTTATAGTTTTGAACCAGAGTATCAAGACGCAGTGGTGCATAGTTGGTTAAGTGATTCCGAATTTTGGGGAATTAATATCTCTCAGCTACTGCGTCAGGGAAAGTTAGATGAAGTGTTGCGGCGACTGTCATCAACATGGACAAGTTTAGGCTATGGTATTGAAACTAATTCTGTAAGTCCCTATTTACCACAGATTTACCAAAAAATGTTAAAGGAAGAATTAAAAGCAACTTAAAAATTAAAAATAAATATACACTATACGGCAGTTATAATCAAAACTTGTTATAAGGTACTTGAGCGAAGGTATAACACACCTTTATTTATTTAAAAGTAATTCTTAGATTCATGCCATAGGGTAATTCCAAGTTCTTCGCACCAACATACCCTGTCATAAATTTGGCGATCGCGGTTGGCGATCCAATCATAAATTTTTTTTGCCTTTGCTAGTGCTTGTTTTTTATTGCGATAGAGTCGCGGACTAGGACGCAAGACTTCTCCATTAATATGTATTGCTACTATCAGCCAATAGTCGCTACCTTCCCCTTCCGGAATAATTTCTAAAAATCCGCCACTGTAGGCTTCAATAATTCCTAAGCTCATTTGTCAAATTAATTAAAAACCTTAAAAACATAAGCTCTTGGATAAAAATCTACTCTTAGAGCTTGGGAATAGCAATGCGTAGTGGGGGGATGGGAAATGGTAAATGAGGTAAAAATACTTTACATTTTTTTATATAGTTGTTTTTACTTATGTCCATTGACTGGCTAGATCAATTTAATTCCTTCATCTAAGCCTGATTCGTTAAAAAAATTACTAATGTTTTCCACAAATACTTTTGTATTTTCAAAATGAATATTATGTCCAGCATTACTAATTACTCTTAGCTCACAAAATTGACATATATTCGCCATTTTTTCATTAATATCGACAAATTTTTTATCATATTCACCAGCTAATAACAGCAATGGATTGATATTATATTTGAGTTTTTCCCACAAAGAAGGCTGGCAACCAGTGCCCATAAACCGCAGGGATTTAGCTAATTCTGTAGGATTATTCTGTAATCTAATTTCTATCAAATTCTGAAATCGCGGATGATTTTTGATATTGCCGAAAATAGGCTGACTATACCAATTTGATAAAAAAGCGATAAAATCACTTTGTTCAATGCATCTTTCTAATTTTTTAGCTATTTGCCCATCACGCTTAGCTCTGTCTTGCTGTTCCGCAACTGTTGGCAAACCAGGAGAAGCTGATTCCAGAACAACATTGGAGAACCTGTGGGGAAAATTTAGGGTGAGATATAAACCTAACCTACCTCCCATAGAATAACCTACTAAAAAACATTTGGTAATTTGCAAATTATCTAACAAGTTGATTAAAGCTTGAGCAGTTTGTGTCATGCTATAGCAGTTGTCTGCACCCAAAACTTTAGTGTTACCATGCCCAGGCAAATCTATTGTTAGACAATAGAAATCTTTTTCTAATAATTTTATGGCTTCATCGAATTCATGATAATTTCCCATAAAGCCGTGTATAAAAAGAAGTAGGGATTTATTTGCATTACCACTGAAAGAATAATAAAATGCATAATTTGCAATTGTCATGACATTAGTCATAATCAATATAGGAACAATAAGATTATTGCTTGTAATGAAGATTTATTAACATTCTACACTCTGAAAAATCTAATTTTTTTATAAATGCTTAAGGTTAAGAAAAGGTTATTGCATAAAAAGTCTATTGACAAGAAAAATATATCGCAATTTTTAATCATTCAAGACAGCGATCGCTGTTCAGTAAGAGTAACAAAATCTAGTGTCAATCAAGTAGACTTTTTCATTAACCATCATAAACTGTCAGGAATACGAAAAGCATGAGAAATCTAAATTTATTGGCTCTGTCTACTGCCTTCTTCTCTCTTTTCTCTTTATTTAGTCGTTTATCTGCCTTAACTGACTTTCTTAACTGGCTTATCTGCTATGGAAACTGTTATAAGAAAAGTAGAGTATTTATAATAAGCTTTGTTGTAGAAGTAGCAAATTCATACTGATATCCAAAATTTTGAGTACAGTTACTTGCTGAGAATTTCGACAATCTCATGCGGTCAGCTTTTTGTCAACGTTTAAGTTCTTATGGTAAAGATAAAATTACTTGACCGTATCGGTTGCTGTTGTTAGCCTTAACTATCGATTCCAAAGATTGAAGCAAGCAGTTGAATAAGCCGTAGTTATCACCTTTTAATATGCAATCAGTTTCGTTTGTTTGGCGATGATTTATTATTAATCTGTAGTTTCAGCTTTCTTTTCGTAGTGCAACAGCAACAGGTATTGCTAACATCAATGCCACAGGTTTGTTGCTGACACAAATCCTTTCAGGAAAAATCTACCTGCTGATTGCTTCTTTTCCACTAAGTGGACGCAAGAATGAACTTTATATTTGTGAGGCGATCGCAATAGCCAGAAGAACAGTTTTGAGACAATTATAGGTGCAAGCATGGTAGCAACACCCCCAAAATCAACCGCTGACGACATTACTTCTATTAGCTGTTTTGGCCCGGCACGTTCAACAGTTGAGGGTGCGCCCCTTAGCTCTGACGAACTCCGCAAAATGCATGCCTTCTGGCGTGCTGCCAATTACTTGGCCATTGGCATGATTTACCTGCGGGATAACCCACTGCTGAAAGAACCTCTCAAGCCTGAGCATATCAAGCACCGCTTGTTGGGACACTGGGGTTCTAGCCCTGGCATCAGTTTTCTTTATACACACCTCAACCGCGTCATCAAGAAATTTGACCAGGACATGTTATACATCGTGGGGCCTGGTCACGGTGCGCCCGGATTCTTGGGTCCCTGCTACTTAGAGGGGAGCTATTCTAACTACTTCTCTGACTGTAGCGAAGACGAAGAGGGGATGAAGCAGTTCTTTAAGCAATTCTCCTTCCCTGGTGGGATTGGTAGCCACTGCACCCCTGAAACCCCTGGCTCCATTCACGAAGGCGGTGAACTGGGTTACAGCATATCCCACGCTTATGGTGCAGCATTTGACAATCCCAACCTGATTGTTATCGCCCTGGCTGGGGATGGAGAAGCAGAAACCGGAGCTTTAGCAACCTCCTGGCATTCTAACAAGTTCCTCAACCCCATTCGCGATGGTGCAGTGCTGCCGATTTTGCACTTGAATGGTTACAAAATTAATAACCCCACCGTTTTGTCTCGCATTAGCCATGAAGAGTTAGAAGATCTGTTCAAAGGCTATGGCTACACACCCTACTTCGTGGAAGGTTCTGACCCCGAGAGTATGCATCAAGCAATGGCGGCAACATTAGATCATTGCATATCAGAAATTCACAAAATCCAACAGGAAGTTCGCAGCAGTGGCGTTCCTACCCGTTCCCGCTGGCCCATGATTGTCATGCGTACACCCAAGGGCTGGACTGGTCCCCAAGAGGTGGATGGACACAAAGTCGAAGGCTTTTGGCGTGCTCACCAAGTACCGATGGGAGGAATGCATTCTAATCCAGAGCATTTGAGACTGCTGGAAGAATGGATGCGAAGCTACAAGCCAGAGGAACTCTTTGATGCCAATGGTACGATACTACCAGAAATTCAGGATATGGCACCTGCTGGCTCAAAACGTTTGGGATCTACCCCCTACGCTAATGGTGGTGTGTTGCGCCGCGAACTGAAAATGCCTGATTTCCGCAAGTACGGCATTGAGGTTGAAAAGCCTGGACAAATCGAGGTGGAAAACACCAAACCTCTGGGCGTTTTCTTGCGTGATGTGATGCGGAACAATATGAACAGTTTCCGCGTGTTTGGCCCTGACGAAAACACCTCCAACAAGCTCAATGCAGTTTACGAAGCCAGTAAAAAGTTCTGGATTGCAGGATACTTACCAGAAGATGCTGACGGTGGCGAACTGTCTCCCGACGGTCGCGTGTTAGAGATACTGAGCGAGCACACATTAGAAGGTTGGCTGGAAGGCTACTTGCTCACGGGTCGTCATGGCTTCTTCTCTACCTATGAGGCCTTTGCTCATGTGATTGACTCAATGGTGGGTCAACACGCCAAGTGGCTGGAAATTTGCAACCATATTAGCTGGCGAGCAAAAGTTTCTTCGCTCAACATCCTCATTACTTCTACCGTTTGGCGACAAGACCACAACGGTTTCACTCACCAAGACCCGGGCTTTTTAGATGTGATGCTGAACAAAAGTCCGGAAGTGGTTCGCATCTATCTTCCCCCTGATGTCAACTCACTGCTGTCAGTCGTTGACCACTGCTTGCGGAGTGAGAATTATGTCAATGTGATTGTGTCTGACAAGCAACTACACTTGCAGTATCACGATATGGAAGCTGCTATCCGCAATTGCACCAAGGGTATAGATATCTGGGAGTGGGCCAGCACGGATGCTGGTGAAGAACCAGATGTAGTGCTGGCGTGTGCAGGTGACATTCCCACCCTAGAAGCACTGGCAGCATCGGTATTTCTGAGAGAGAATTTTCCTGAGTTGAAAATTCGGTTTATCAATGTGATTGATTTATTCAGGTTGCAACCGGATACAGAGCATCCGCACGGTTTAAGCGATCGCGATTTTGATAGCCTCTTCACTCTCGATAAGCCAGTCATCTTCAACTTCCACGGCTACCCCTGGTTGATTCACCGCCTCGCTTACCGCCGCACCAATCATAACAACATCCACGTGCGCGGTTACAAAGAAAAGGGCAACATCAATACACCTTTAGAGCTTGCCATCCAAAACCAAATCGATCGCTTTAGCATTGCGATCGACGTAATTGATCGAGTCCCCAAACTCAAAGTAGCAGGTGCTCACGTCAAAGAAATGCTCAAAGATGAGCAAATCTCTTGCCGTCATTACGCCTACGAACACGGGATTGATAAGCCCGAAATCGTTAATTGGAAGTGGCCTTACTAGGCTGATTGTGAGAGGCTTGACGGTGTCATGCCTTTCTTATTCATAAGTTCCCTGAGACTTGGTGTCTTAGTGTCTTGGTGGTAAATAAAATTTATTTTTTCACCACAAAGACACAAAGACACGAAGAAAATTTATTGTTTAGGATTGCACCACCAAAGGGCTGGTGCTAAACCCTTGGGTTTGGCAAGCTTGGCAGCAAAAGCAAATGCAGCCGAACGAGTGGAAACAGTGTTTAAAATTGTGCGTTATTTGGAAGCAAATCAGCGTGGGGTGAGTTTGCAGGGCGATCGCTCTCAACCTTCGACGCTAAAAGTTACCGCTGCTTAGTATTTCACCAGACAAAATTTGCTAGATAGACTAATAGAGAGGTGGGGAGATAAGAAAAATGAAACTCTTTCATCCCATCACTCCATCTACTCGAAAGGTAGTATTTGACCTTATGGCTTACGAAGACTTCGTTAGTCGCTTGAATCCTGAATCCATGATTGTCCGGCCTGGTTCAAAGATAAAGATCAAAGACTTTGATCCAGGCTATAAAGGGGATTTTCAAAAAGGTGAAGCCCTGGAGATATTGCAATTGGGGATCAAGGAGTTAGCGAAGTATCAGGATATGCTGTACGCCCAGGATACCTATGCTTTGCTGATTATCCTTCAAGCATTAGATGCCGCAGGTAAAGATAGCACGATTAAACACGTGATGTCAGGGATAAATCCCCAAGGCTGCCAGGTGTTTAGTTTCAAAGCTCCTTCAGCAGAGGAACTCGATCACGACTATTTGTGGCGATCTTACAAAGCTTTACCAGAAAGAGGACGTATTGGAATTTTCAATCGTTCTTACTATGAAGAAGTACTGGTGGTGCGCGTACATCCAGAACTCCTGGCCAAGCAGCAGCTGCCTGCCGATAAAAAAAACAAATATATTTGGAAGCAACGATTTGAAGAAATTAACAACTTTGAAAAATATCTCGTTAACAATGGCATTGTAGTGCTGAAATTTTTCCTCAATGTCTCGAAAGAGGAGCAAAAAAGGCGCTTTTTGAAGCGAATTGAGCTTCCAGAAAAAAATTGGAAATTTTCAACTAGTGATGCTAGAGAACGGCAATTCTGGGATGACTATATGGAAGCATACGAAGACGTCTTCAACTATACCAGTACAGAATTGGCTCCCTGGCATATCATCCCCGCAGATCATAAATGGTTTACACGCACAGCTGTAGCTTATTTTATTTACGAGAAGATGAAATCCCTAAATCTGGCATATCCCAAGGTCAGTGAAGAACATTACGCAGAACTTTTAAAAGCTAAGGAGATGCTGGAAACAGAAGACTGACAGACTTCGTTCCTTGCCTTTGGTAATAAATGCAACAATAGAGTCTTTGCCTGTCACTAGAGGTAGAACCTTTAAAAATCGGATCTGGGCTGGATGCTGCCTATCAACTCGTCCAAGTATAAAGGAAAGGGGCATGGGACATAGTTAACAACCACTAACCACTAACTACTAACCACTAACTAATAAAACCATCAACCACCAACCACCAACCACCAACTAACCACTAACCACTAACAACATTTCACGGTATTCTGATCGTAGCCAAACCGTAGTAGCATATGGAGAGAGCAAATGCAGACAACAGCGGCAGAGCAAATCAACCCCCTGGCTGGCAAACCTGCTCCGGCCGACATTTTGATTGATGTCGATCGGCTTTTGGATCAGTACTATACGGTTCATCCCGATCCTGAGAATCCGCTACAACGTGTTAGTTTTGGTACATCAGGACATCGTGGTTCTTCTGCCAATGGCACATTCAATGAAGACCATATCTTAGCAGTATCTCAGGCAGTTGCTGAGTATCGCAAGAGCCAAGGCATTAACGGCCCGCTATACATGGGTATGGATACGCACGCCCTCTCGGCTCCTGCTCAAAAGTCTGCGTTAGAAGTGCTGGCCGCAAATGGCGTAGAGGTTTACATTGCCGCAGGTGAAGGTTATGCTCAATACACCCCAACACCAGCGGTTTCCCATGCTATCCTCACCTACAACAAAGGTAAAACAAGCGGTTTAGCAGATGGTATCGTCATCACGCCCTCCCATAACCCACCGAGTGATGGTGGTTTTAAATACAATCCTCCTTCCGGTGGGCCAGCAGAACCAGAGATTACCAAATGGATTCAAACCCGCGCTAACGAGTTGATGGCAAATAAAAACCGGGATGTCAAACGCATTCCCTATGAATCTGCTTTGAAGGCAGCCACAACTCACTTTTTTGATTTCATTACTCCCTACGTTAACGACCTGGAAAATATTGTAGATATTGAGGCGATCCGCTCGTCTGGTATCCGCATTGGTGTCGATCCCTTGGGTGGCTCGAATATCGCCTATTGGGAACCGATCGCCCAACGCTATGCCTTGAACATTACTGTGGTCAACAAGACTGTTGATCCGACATTCCGTTTCATGACCTTAGACTGGGATGGCAAAATTCGCATGGATTGCTCATCTCCTTACGCAATGGCCAGCCTAGTCAAAATTAAGGATGACTACAGTATTGCTTTTGGCAATGATACAGACTCGGATCGCCACGGTATTGTCACCTCCAGTGTAGGGTTGATGAACCCGAACCATTTCTTGTCTGTTGCCATTTGGTATCTATTTACCAATCGCAGTGGATGGTCGCCAAAAAGTGCGATCGGCAAAACTTTGGTCAGCAGCAGTATGATTGACCGAGTCGCCAAAGAGATTGGACGGCAGGTTTGCGAAGTTCCCGTCGGCTTTAAGTGGTTTGTCGAGGGTCTGCTCGATGGCTCCTTTGGCTTTGGTGGTGAAGAAAGTGCCGGAGCTTCCTTCCTGCGTAAGAACGGAACCGTCTGGACAACAGACAAAGATGGTATAATTATGGACTTACTTGCAGCCGAAATTACAGCACGCACGGGTAAAGATCCTGGTTTGCACTATCAAGATTTAACAGCAAAACTTGGCAAACCATTCTATAAACGCATTGATTCTCCTGCTTCACCAGAACAAAAGGCGCGTCTAGGCAAACTATCCCCAGAAGATGTGAAAGCAGCAACACTTGCTGGCGATCCCATCACTGCTAAGTTAACCAACGCCCCTGGCAATAATGCGCCGATTGGTGGACTGAAGGTAACAACCGAAAACGGCTGGTTCGCGGCGCGTCCCTCTGGTACAGAGAATGTGTGCAAAGTCTATGCCGAGAGCTTTAAGAGCCAAGAACACCTAGAGGAAATTTTGCAAGAAGCGACACAAATCGTTGCCAATGTAGTTTAATTCTCGCAGCGTTTGACATCAATAGGGACTGGGGCATAAAAATTATGAATTATGAATTATGAAATTTTCAGCATTCATCATTCATAATTTTCACCTATTCCCAATCCCCAATCCCCAATCACTTTTTTAAATCCTAGCGCGGAGAGCAGAAGCAGGGAATAAGGCTTGAAATGCAGACTGCCGTTCGGTTACAGGTTCTGGAGCATAGTTCCAAAGGCTTTCGTAGTAAAAGAAGGCTACCCCCAAACCACGTTTTTGGGTAGCCCGTACTTGGGACTTAATTTGTTGGATGGGAACTGGATTATTTCGCAATCCTGCCATAATGCCAATTCCAGTTGGGATCTTTTGTTGTGCTTCTTGAATTTCTGGGCGGGAAATCTTGGCGATAAAACTTTGTAGATTCGGACGATACACTTGCACAATTAGCTCATCCACAATATTAAGCCGTAACCAGTTGAGCCAGTCTTGCAAGTGAAACTTGTAAGCAAAATCGTAGTAGTTGGGAGAAACGGAGAAAATCGCACCTGGTTTTTTCGCTTTCACAGCTTGATTGAGTTGTACCATAAACGCTGTGATTTTATCTGCTCGCCAGCGCACCCATGCCGGATCTTGAGGATTAGCCGGGGGATTGTTCTTTGTTTCCTGAGTATACAAGGCTACTGTGTATTTATCGTAGCCAAATTCATGGGGCAAACTCATGTGATCGTCAAACTGGATGCCATCGACATCATATTGGGTGACGATTTCCAATACGAGATCGGTAATAAACTTCTGCACTTCTGGATGGAAGGGATTGAGCCATGCAACCTCACCAGCAGCGCTAAGGGAAGTTTGGCTACCATCGCGCTTTTGCGTGAACCAATCTGGATGATTCAACATCAGTTCTGACATCGGGGGAGCCATAAAACCAAACTCAAACCAAGGAATTACGAGCAAGCCTTGGCGATGAGCTTGGGCAGTGATATCTGCGAGAATATCATGTCCATCAGAGCCTCGCAAAACAAAGGGTTGGATACCTGTACGTTTTGCCACGGCACTAGGATACATCACATAGCCAGAATTCCACACTACAGGATAGATTGTGTTGAAGTTCAATTGCCGCAATTGGTTCGTAGCATTCTGCACTTTAGCACGATCTCTGAGGGTGTTAAAGTCATTGTTGGTCATCCAAACCCCACGAATTTCCTGACGGGGTAGCTGTGCTGTCGCAGGAGTAAAGCTGTTTCCCAGCAATACCGTCAAAAGTGACATCAAAAATAGAAGTGGAAGAAGATACCTAAGCGATCGCCTGCCTAGGCGCTGCACTGAATGCAATCGCCGCCAACCTTGAGGTATAAAACGTAATGTCACAGGTTTGAATGATGCGTTAGCTACCCACTTGTGCGATCGCATGCTTTTGTAATGGAATCTACTAGCCATGGAGTATATGAGTATATAAGCTTACTAAGTGATTAGTTAAATTGGTAGTTATTCATTCAATGCGGCGCATCAAAATTTCTGCATCAAAGAATCTGATGCAGACTTAGCGCAGTAGGATATTTGACGTAGCTAGTAGATAATTAGTGCCCGTTATAACTTTACTAAGAAGGGTAATTACTCAGGATTTTGAGGCTGTTTTATTCTGAATTTCATTGATAATCCACCCAGACGCAGGCAAATATCACATAATCAGAGAAAACGATAATGCTTTCAATTTTTTTATACTCAGAATAAAATTAATTTATTGATACCTAGTTCTATCTAAATTAAGTAGTACTAAATGCAAAATTTTTATGTTTCTCATTAGACTTCTTGTAGAAGTCGGAGAAAAGATTACTAAAGTTGGGGTGAGGGAAGTATTATCTTTGACTGCAAGCTAGTATAAATACCAAGTCTGTAAAGACAGGCTGTATTTATGTAGCTGCATCCTACGCGCGTCTATAAGGTGACAGCTACCGATCAATCCTTCATCGCAGGAATTTTAAACTTTCAGCTTTCTTCAGCACAAAATCAGTGAAAATACTAATAATTGTGCGCTGACGCAATTTAATATTCGCACTAATTGACATACCAGATTGTAGGGGCAATTCACCACCTCTACGCAGTGTCATTGCTTGCTTTTCTAAACTTACTTTAGCCGGAAAACGCCAGTAAGGATTGATTTCGTCTGGTGGTAAGGCATCAGAACCTATCGAGGTTAATTTGCCTTTGATATCACCATATTCTTGGAAGGGATAGGAATCGATTCGGATATCAACTTGTGGACATTGATTATTTTGCTGTTTGTAATTGGCACATTCAGATTGCTTGTAATTCTCTTTGGCAAAACCGATATCTTTGTTAGTAATGTAAATTTTGGCAATGAGAAAGTCGTTAGGAACTATTTTGAGAATTGGTTCGCTAGAGTTGGCAACAAAACCGGGAGTATTTGGTTTTAGTTCAAACACAGTTCCATCTATAGGAGCAGTAATTTTCTGATATTTCAAATTAGCTTGAGCTTTACTTAACTGACTGTCAATTTCATGGATTTTCTTTTGATTTTCTACAATTACTTTAGTCAATTGGCTGTCAATCTCCGCAATACTCTTTTCATTAGCTGTAATTTGAGATAATATCTCTTCCTGAGATTCTGCGGCAATCTTACTAATTTCTTGTTTTTTTTGAGCAATAACTAACTTCAAGCGTTGTTCTTCTTTAGTCAGTTTTATAACTTCTGCTTCTTGAGTGAGAACATCTTGTTCTTGTTTCAAAGTTTGTAACTTAGAATAAGCACCTTCTTTTGCTAATGAATCTAAATTATTTAAAATATTTTTATTAATTTTTAGCACTTTTTTAGCATTAATTAGCTGTGCTTCATTTTGAAGTAACTGTTGTTGAGTTTGTTCTATCTCTAACTGCGCTGCTGCCAATTGTGAACTGAAATCAGACTGACGAGAACGCAAGCGCAACTGTTGTTCTAGGGTGAGTGGAACTCCAACTGCGGAACCTCTTAGCTGGGCGCGGTAGAGTAGATTTTCTGCGAGGAATTGCGCTCGATTTTGGGTTAAAGTTGCAATTTCTAGGGGAATTTTTAATTTAACAGCTGCTCGGGGAGTAGTGTTTGCTGAAGTTATTCTTGTAAGTTGACTGCGATAAAATTCATTTTCTTGCACTAATGCTTTACGGTTTTGTTGCAGTGAATTAATCTCCGCTTGCGTAGTAGTTTCTTCTAGACTGATGAGAACTTGCCCTTTTTTAACCAGTTGACCTTCTTTAACATGAATTTGCCTAATCACACCGCCAATCGGGGCTTGAATATCAGTTACTTTCCCCTGGGGTTCTAGCTTACCGCTAGCTGGAATGGCTACATCTATTTTAAATACACTCGCCCAAATTAAAGTAAAGGCGGTAATACCAATAATCCCCCAAGCAATAGCACGTGACCAAAGGGGAGTTTGTTGTAAGAGAACTGGTTGATCAAATCGATATTGAATATTCATAATATTTTGTTAGTGGTTGGTGGTTGGTGGTTGTAGAGACGTGCCATGGCACGTCTCTACATTGGTTAGTAGTTAGTGGTTAGTGGTTAGTGGTTAGTGGTTAGTGGTTAGTAGTTAGTAGTTAGTGGTTAGTAGTTATTATTAGCTAATGACCAATGACTAATGACTAATGACCAATGACTATATCTGTGCTTCCTGTTGTCGATAAAGGCAGTAATAATAACCTTTCAGTGCTATCAATTCTTCATGGGTTCCTTGTTCAACTACAGAACCAGAGTCCATGAGCAAAATCGTGTCCGCCTTGTGGATAGTAACCAGCCTATGGGTAATGAAAAATACTGTTTTCCCTTGGAATGCTTCTGCTAGATTGCGACAGACTTGAGCTTCAGCGTTGTAGTCTAGGGCACTGGTGGCTTCGTCGAGAATCAACAGTTGGGGATTTTGCAGGACGATGCGGGCGATCGCAATTCTTTGTCTTTGTCCCCCAGAAAGTCCACTCCCTCGTTCGCCTACTTGGGTGTTGTAGCCGTTGGGCAAGTCCATGATAAAGTCGTGTGCATAGGCAACTTTGGCAGCATTAATTATCTCTTCATCGCTGGCGTCCGGACATGCTATAGCGATGTTTTCCCGCACCGTACCGTCAAATAATAAGGTATCTTGCAGCACAACTCCAATTTGACGCCGCAAGGAATAAAGTTCGACTTTGCTAATATCAAAGCCATCAATTAAGATTTTTCCGGATTTGGGTTCGTAAAGCCGAGGTAGTAATTTTAATAAGGTACTTTTACCAGAACCACTTTGGCCGACAATTCCCACAAATGAGCCAGCAGGAATGTCAACATTAATATTGCATAATTGCAACGCGCCGTTTTGTTGGAAGCTGAATGAAACATTTTTGTATTGAACACTACCCACAATTGCGGGCATGAGGATATTTTGCGCGTCGGTTTCGGTTTCTGTGGGTGTGTCGAGAATGTCACTCAGGCGTTGCAGTGATAATGCTGTTTCTTGGAAGTTTTGCCATAGTTGTACTAGTCGCAATAAGGGACTAGTGACGTAGCCAGCAAGAATGCGAAAGGCAATCAGTTGCCCTAGGGTGAGTTGTTGGTGCAAAACGAGATAGGCACCCACCCAAAGCACAAGTAAATTGGAAAACTTGTTAAGAAAGCTACTGACGGAACTGGCAGTAGTTTGAGTAGAGATGGTTTTGAAGCCAGCGCTGATATAACGTGCATAACGTTCTTGCCATTGCCAGCGCGATCGCATTTCCAAATTTTGCGCTTTAATGGTTTGCATCCCCGCCATCGCTTCTACCAAGTAGGAGTGAGTTTCAGCGTTGCGTTCGGCTTTTTCTTGCAGTTGTCGCCGGATCAGAGGCGATACCAGCAAGTTAATCAAGGCGAATAACGGTACTGTTGCCAATGCAACTATTGTTAACACCCAACTGTAAACCACCATCACTAGGATGTAGATAATGGAAAACACCGCATCCAAGACTACGGTGAGGGCTGTACCTGTGAGAAACTGCCGGATATTTTCTAACTCTCCCACCCGCGTTGCCAATTCGCCGACGGGGCGGCGTTCAAAGTAAGATAGAGGTAAGCGCAACAAGTGATTGATGACTTCAGAACCCAAAGATAGATCGATGCGGTTGGTGGTATCCACAAATAGTTGAGTGCGGATGGCTGTTAGTACTGCTTCAACTATTGCTATGACGATTAAAAAGATACCAAAAACTTCTAGGGTATCCAGGCTGTTACCAACAATAACTTTGTCAATAATTACTTGTGTTGCCAAGGGATTTACCAATCCAAAAATTTGTACCACCATTGAAGCAATTAGCACTTCCACAAAGACTTTGCGATAGCGTCGCAATTCGGGTACAAACCAGCGCAGGCTAAAGTGGGAGTGAGGGGTACTTTTGCTTGGTTGCAGCAGCAGCACTTCTCCTTGCTGTCCCCAGGTTTCGGCAAAGTCCTTCACCTTGCGACGTACCAGTCCCATTTCCGGAACGGCAATCAGTAATTCTTGGTTATTATTTTTGTAGATGATCGCAAAAGTATCTTGCCAAGAAATCATTACAGGTATTGGCAATTTACCAACTGCTGTGGCTGGCACTTTTACCATTTGGGTTGTCAAACCCATCAACTCTGCTACTGCACCGCAAAATTGCACAGATACAGTGCCAGTTTGTTCTATCTGTTTCGCTAAAATTCGCCGCAGCATATCTCTGCGGAAAGGTAGATTGAAATACTGGCTCAACATTTGCAAACAAGCAAGTGTAGCATCTTGCGGGCCTCTACCCCGAATGTAGGGAAATTTTTTGTTTCTCTGTAGAGACGCGAAATTTCGCGTCTCTACTGGGATGATAATATCTGAGGCGTAGGGGATGTCTGCAAAATCTGGTGCTATTTCTGTGGGTGCGGGAGATGGCAATTCTGGTAGCAGATATTTGGGTACACCTAGCAAGCGCGTATTTGCTTTTAACTTTTGGTTGGGGTTGGCAGTCTCCAATTCCAAGCGACTACCTACAGGAAATTCTGGATCGGAACTGCTGCTAATTAACCATAAAAATTGGGAATCTAACTGCTGAAGAAGGATTTTCTTTGAAGAAGAATAGACTACGGCTGATTTGATCGCAGTCTGTGCCAATTTTGCGACATCAATGTTACTATTTGCCCGATAGCTGAACTCTGCCATCAACAAGTCGTAAACTTCGATGAGTGAGGGCGTGGCATGTAAAGCAGCTTGAAAGTTTGGTTCCCACTTTAGCAAGCTGAGAAAATCTGTTATTGGCAGGTTGAGGCAAATCACTTCAGTAGATGCGATCGCTGTTTCACAAGCTATCCCTCGCACATGAGAAACCCAACCTAAGATTTCTCCTGGTTGTAGTAATTTCAAGGTGACGGGTTGATCTGTGAATTTGTCGTAACCGATCAGGCGGGCTTGTCCTTGATAAATAATACTAATGTGGGGTGGCATCGCTTCTTTTGTCAGTATTATCTGACCCATGCGATACCGTAAAAATTGCATTTGCTTACGTAAATTTTCTAGTATCTGCTCTGGCAAGTGATTGAAGGGAAATACACTAGCCAAAAATTCTTGAATATCAATAAGTGTAGATGTCATTTTATTAGTTACTAAGTGATGCTTTGCTTAAAACAGTAGGGATTTAAAACGCACAGGGGCGCGGAGTTTAGGTGCAAAGATTTCGCCATGAGCTTATGCAATGCTGTACTAAGCTACACTTGTGCTGTTAATCTGCTCTACCGTGCGCTTTGATACCAACCAAGCTTGATCTGAAGCAGGTAACTGCTGGATTTGCTCTTGCAACCAATCTTCAAACAACTCCCTTAACAAGCGTTGGCGCATAAAAGCGTTTAATTGAGCGGGAAGTAATTTTTCTAGTTGGATAATTACAAAATATTCTCCAAAGGATATGGGGTGCCAAAGTTGTCCCGGCTGGCTTACTTGTAGTTGTCTTGCCAAACCTGGGTGTAGTGTCCCCATCTCCACCGGCCCTACAATACCGTTAGTATAAGCTTCGGGGCCGACAGAGTAGTTTTTGGCAAGTTCGCCAAAGCTTTGTTCGCGTGCTTGAATGCGAAAATATAGTTCTTGAGCAATGCCAGGATCTTGGGTGCGAATCATTGAATAGACAACTCGATCCAAGTATTTTTTCCGCTCCAAGAAGTAAGATTCTAATTTGTGTCCCCAAGTTTGTTGTTGGAATTTCTCAATTCGCAGTTTGCGTGTAGCCAAAGCTTGAAACTGTTGGTGAGTCATACCATAACGCCTCAGCCATGCCTCGTGTGTGGCAGCATTGGTAATTTGGTGCTGTTGTAGGAATTTTTGACAAGCGATCGCTACTTCTTCTTGGGTGCAACTTATGGATGCGATCGCCCCTTCAACGATCATCTCCCGCAACAGTTGCGGTAGTAGTTGATAGCTAGCAACCAGGGATATAAGTTCTTCTTTAAGAATAGTGCGATCGGCAATCTCTGGCACTTCCACCATATCCTACATCACTCCTTCTCTAACTAAAGGGGCGCTATCCTTGCGCCCCAGTGTGTCAAGCTAATTAACAATCACAATGGAGTTGGACGTCGAATTTGGGTGAAAACCCAGCAGGCTTGTTTTCAATGATGGCGAATACAGTACCGTTGTAAGATAACGCACCAGTATGATGGTTGTATGCAAACTGGTTGGTAGATGTCGCACCAAAGGATTTGCCGATACAGATTTTGTCGCCCTCTTTCCAGTTGAAGTCTTTGATGACGTCTACACCTTCCCACTTGGAGTTGAAGACAAACTTATCTGTGCCAGCACCACCCCATAGTGTATCATTGCCATAACCACCGACTAAGCAGTCGTTGCCTGCCTCTCCCCTCAAGGTGTCTTTGCCATTGCCACCATATAATTTGTCGTTGCCAGTCCAACCATAGAGGGTATCATTGCCATCACCACCATAAACATGATCGTCACCAGTCCAACCATCTAGGGTGTCATGGCCTGACTCTCCATACAGGTAGTCATTGCCATCGCCACCGTTGATGTAGTCATTGCCAGAATATCCCCACAAGTTGTCATTTCCTGCTTCACCGTAGAGGGAATCATCACCTGTCCAGCCATCAATATGGTCGTTACCGTAACCACCATATAGTTTGTCGTTACCGTAACCACCATATATTTTGTCGTTTCCCCAATCGCCGTAAACTACATCATTATCAGGCAAACCAAAAATAGGGTTGTTCGGCCCGGCATGAACAGTATCATTACCACCCTTGGCGTAAACTACATCATTCCCTGTCTTGGCATTGATGTTATCTGCGAAGTTGGTGCCGTGTATTACATCTGAACCAAGAGTACCGTTAATGTTAGCCATGTAAAATTCTCCAAAAACAATCTGCTAAGGTTGGAAATCAGATTCTTTGTTTTTTCAGTCAAGTGACTGAAAAATTGTGGATTTTAGCTTGTCATCCTGATAAAAATCTGTGAAATTCCCATTAATTCACAGATATATTGCGTAATCAGAACTGAACGTATTTATCTCCTTAATTTCCTACTAAATTTGATTTGTGAGAGTAAGTTTTACAGCCGTTTATTGTTGCTTTTTTTCTTCACTCCTTACTCTCTATAAACGAAGGTTCGATAGACAATATTCCAAAATTCACACAAAAAGTTTTGTTGTAGATTGTTAAGGCTTTTTATCAACTCTGTCATTAGGCTCTCTATGACTTACTGAGAGTTTCTTGATAACTTCTCATTCATAAGACACAACCATAAAAAATTATGGATATGATGGATGCACGACAGTCCAGACACTCTACTAAGAGCGTGTCTGGACTGAAAATGTAAGAAATGTAAACTATATAAATTCTATTTTTCTTGATTAACAGCTATTGATTTACCCACAAATTTAAAGCAGACATGCTACTAAGATTTGTACTCTTAGAGGTAATTTATAAAGTAAACATTAAGTGCATGTAGGGTGTGTTATCGCGTAGCGTAACGCACCAAAAACAGATGGTGCGTAGCGGCATTTTCATTTATTTTTTACTTGCAGTATCAATGTAGCACCGCTACACACGCTACAAGTTGAATTATTACTTTATAAATAACGTCTGATGTGAATTATCAAAACCAATGTTAGATCAAGGATTCTGGGCTTTGTAGAGACGCGAAATTTCGCGTCTCTACACCGAAAATACAAGGTTTCAGCCTCTAATTCACATTAAGCGTAAATAGTCTCTAATCATTTGAAAAGACTATAAAAGGGCGCAAGGATAGCGCCCCTAGTTTGTCAAACTAATTAACAATCACAATTGAGTTGGATGTCGAGATTGGGTGAAAATCCAGCAGGCTTGTTGTCGATGATGGCGAATACAGTACCGTTGTAAGATAACGCACCAGTATGATGGTTGTATGCAAACTGATTGGTAGATGTCGCACCAAAGGATTGGCTAATACAGATTTTGTCGCCTTGTTGCCGACTGAAGTCTTCGATGATGTCTACGCCTTCCCATTTGGAGTTGAAGACGAACTTATCTGCGCCAGCACCACCCCTGAGTCTGTCATTGCCAAAACCGCCAACTAGGCAGTCATTACCTGCCTCTCCATACAGCCTGTCATTGCCAAAACCACCATAAAGATGATCGTTGCCAGTCCAACCATAGAGGGTGTCGTTACCGTTACCACCATAAACACGATCGTTACCAGTAGAACCATCTAGAGTGTCATGGCCTGATTCTCCAAACAAGTAGTCATTGCCATCGCCACCATAAAGTTTGTCATTGCCATCATTACCTAGCAAGGTGTCATGTCCTGCTTCACCGTAGATAGAATCATTGCCTGTCCAGCCATCAAGGATGTCGTTACCGTAACCACCATAGAGTATGTCGTTGCCTGCGTCACCATTGACATAATCATTGTCAGTGTAACCAGGAACAGGTGTTGCCGGACCGGCGTAAACAGTGTCATTACCATCTTTAGCGTAAACTACATCATTTCCTGTCTTGGCATCGATGGTATCTGCAAAATTGGTGCCGTGTATTACGTCTAGATCAGGAGTACCATTAATGTTAGCCATGTTAATTTCTCCAAAAACAATTCGTTAATGTTGAAAATTAGATTCTTTGTTTTTTAAGCAAATTAACTGAAAAAGAGTCAATTTTGGCTTTACATCTCGATAATAATTCTGTGAAGCTATCATTAATTCACAGATACATTTTTTAACTAAACCTAGACTTGTTTTTTCCTTAATCTCCTACAAAGTTTGATTTGTGAGAGGAAGTTTTACGCTCGTTGAGGGTTGATTTATGTCTTCACTCTCTACTCTCTATAAACGAAGGCGCGATCCAAAATATTCCGAAATTTATAGAAAAAGTTTTGTTGTAGATCGTTAAGCCTTTTTATCAACTTTATCATTAGGGTTCTCTACGAGTTACTAGGAGTTTATGGAGAACTTCTCATTCATAAGACACGACCATAAAAACAATGGATATGATGTCACAACAAGAAAAATTGCTTAATCGCTACCTTGAGGGAGATACTCAACTTTGTAGGCAACTTTTGATTGCTCCAGAGTATCTACAAAAAGTGAAGAGAATTGCCCGCAAGCACACTCAAGGAACTTCTGTTTCCTGGCAAGATGCAGAGCAAACAGCCTATGAAAAAGTACTCCAAGCAGCAAAATCTGGAAAGTTTCGCGAAGGGGGAATCAAGAAGTTTTACTGCTGGGCAGAAACAGTAGCTCGATGTGAAATCATCGATCTTGTTCGTAAAGAAAAGCAATTTCACTGGAGCAGTTTAGATCGAAAGATTTCAGGAACAGAACTGCCGCTATCGGAAACTATCCCCGATAAATTCAACTTATTGGAAGCTATAGAGCGTAAAGATTTTATCCTTAGAGCAATAGAAGCAATAAAAGTTATTGATCGACGCTATCCCAATCAAGCTTATCAAAAACTGTGGCGAGGTCGGGTTGAAGGTAAAACCCAAACTCAAATTTCTATCGAATTGGGAGTCACACAAAGCGATATCTCAAAGCGTTGGAAAAAATTATTAAAATACATTGCTCAAGAGTTAGGACTGTTGCCATCTAAAGAAAATTTCCAACGAGAAGTACAAGCTACTCGACAGCAAAAAGCAGTGAGATTGCGCTCGGATGTACAATGGTAAGATAACTATCCAAAAATTTCTTAAAATCCGCCAATTAATCAGAATTAGTACGACTGGGTATAGTAGAAGTTGCTAACCAGCTACTAGTAATAAATAAGACCACAAACTGAAAAAAAGATAACCAATCATCGTCCGGAGCTAGAAACTCATGCGTATGGACTTCAGTGAATTCACAACTTCGAGCTTTAAGAAGTTTTGTCAGGAACTGCCCCAACCGGGAGAAATCTGGGAAGTTAGTCGAGTTGCGCGAAGTCCTTTGCAGTTTTCAACACAAGAACAACAAAATCTCTACTCAAAGTCAGCGCGACGATTTCTTGGGGAAGACTCAACACCACGCTACGTGATGATTGTCAAGGAGCCTGAACCAGCGGTAGAGCAACAGAACAAATGGCAGGTAATTTCGGTAATGCTGCTGTCTGTAGAAACCAGTTTCCTCAGTGATGTGGATCTTCTGATTCCATCTCACCTTTCTGGAGTCGGACAAGATTTGCTTGCGGAAACTTGGCATGTGCTGCCCATGTTGGCTTGTAATTTATCACGCCTAATTGGGCAGCGGCTTTCTAGAAAAGTTTATGACTTATTGCTGACAGTGGGAGACCACTATCACGGTTTGGTTGATGAAGCACCCTTGCTCGCACAAATCCAGTTACTTGGGTTAGAAATGGGAATAACCTCAGCCAAACAACAGCCAGAAATTCAAGCCTTTCACCAGCAAGAAGAAGCTTGGAGTGATGTGTTGATAGTGCCAGTGGCGGCTTATCGTACCTACATAAAAACCATGAAACTTACTAATGCAATATTAGATGAAGCTTTGCAACTGGCTGTGTTGCAAAAACTTGTAGAGGATAAAAAAACTGCTCGACTGGATTTTAGATTAAAACAGGACAAAAAGACTCAGGAGTGCTGAATTAAATTCTACTATGTGGATGTGGAAACTTCCGCTCTCGTACTTCTACGCTATAGTCCTGTACAGCTTGGGTAATCGTCTCGCGCAAATTTGTATAAACTTTCGCAAACGGCGGTTGTTTTTCTGAAAGCCCGATGACATCAGACGTGACTAATACCTGTCCATCACAATGCGGACCAGCACCAATGCCAATGGTAGGAACACTGAGTTTTTGTGTTATTTCAAATGCCAAATCGTTAGGGATGTGCTCTAATACGATCGAAAATACACCCGCTTGTTCGAGAGCGATCGCTTCTTGTAAAATCCTCTCTCGGGCTGCTTCCGTCTTTCCCTGTTGTCGCAAACCGATTTGATGTATTGATTGCGGTGTCAAACCCACATGGCCCATGACTGGAATTCCCGCTTGCACCAAACGGGCAATAGTTTCTACCATTGCTGGATACCCACCTTCTAACTTTACTGCCTGTGCTCCAGCTTCTTTTAACGCCAGTCCAGCAGAGTGTATTGCTTGTTGGATGCTTTCTTGATACGTCAAAAATGGTAAATCTACGACGACCAAAGCACGTTTGACACCACGGCGAACAGCTTTGGCATGGTACAGCATTTCTTCTAGGGTGATTGGTAGTGTTGTTTCGTACCCCAACATCACCGCCATAGAATCACCCACCAAGATGAGATCAACACCAGCTGCATCGAGGAGTTGGGCGATCGCATAATCCCAAGCCGTCAACGCCACAATTGCGCGTCCCTGCTGTTTCCATTGAATTAATTGCTGGGTGGTAACTGCCATTTTGGATTAGGGGATTGGGGATTGGGGATTGGGGATTGGGGATTGGGGATTGGGGATTGGGGATTGGGGATTGAGATTTCACTTATTCTCCCTAGTGGTCTTTCCCATTAATTATGAGAGGTTTGTAGTGAGCGATAAATCGCTCAATTTTAAGGGCTAAAGCCCTGACTACGAACTTTCACAACTCATCAAAACTAATGGAACCACTAGTTCCCGCTCCCTAGTCCCCGTTCCCTTATCACCGATACCCAATCCCTACTTTACAGCGCGAGTAAAAGCGAGATGGGGTGTTGCACTTGCCATTTTTGGCATTAACCAAGCAAGACCTTCAGTAGTGCCAATCCACAATTTATTGCCAACATCAGGCGCAAGGGAAAGCACACGACTGGAGGGAAGACCGGGAACTTCGTCTAGCACAGCACCAGTACTTGGATTCAATCGTAGCAAACCATTACCAGTACCGACCCAAACACTACCATCTTTAGCAAAACGGATTGCAGTCACGTCACGTCCCCGTAAGCGAGTTACAGACCGCAGCACAGCACCTGTTTTTGGGTTAATAACAAGGAGATTATTTGGCATTCCCGCCCAAATTAACCCCTCTGGGCTAATAGCTAAAGCTTGTACAGTCGTACCTGGTAAATTATCGATCCGCTTCATAATCAAAGCATTAGCCGTATTAACTCGCACTACTCCATCCAAAGTCCCCACCCAAAGTTGACCTTCAGCATCTAAACTCAGAGCATTAGCACTGACACCAGGAAGATTTTTGACATTGGTCATAATCAAGCCTTGGTCAGGACTAATCAAGGCTAAGCCATTATCTGTTCCCGCCCATAAGTAACCCCGTTTGTCAACCAATAAAGATAAAACTCGCTTAGAAGGCAAAAATAAATTTTGCGCCGTAATTTCGTTACTACGGGGATCTACTCGCTTTAATCCTTCATAGGTTCCCACCCACAAGCGTCCGACTTTATCTTGAGTTAAAGCACCAATGGCAACATTCGGTAAACTCACACGAGCTAATATTTTGCCAGTGTTGGGGTCAATCCGCGACAACCCCCGCCAAGAAGCTACCCACAGATTACCTGTATATTCAGCCTGCAAAGCACTAACGCGATAATCATTTTCTTGCAGGCGTTCTTGTAAATTGCGATCGTCTGGTAAGGGGTCTACCCGTCGTGGTGGCGAGGTAGCTGGGTAAGCAGGAGTTAATTCAGATGGATTAACGTTGAGAATTTTGGGTGTTGGAGTATTGCTGTTACTTTCTGGTGCAGTTGCCGGAATTGCTAGCGCTACTGTACCTAAACTTGGCAAAGCTATCAACCCTAGCAAGGTAGAACCGAGCAATTTAGTACGTTTGTAAAACAATACCACGGTTGTATTTCCTTTGGAGACAGTTTCTATCAACTCAGCCTCAAAAGGCGACTTCTTGTAAAAGTCGGGAAAAGGGTAAGGGGGAAAGGTTAAAGGGGTTGAATTTTCCTTTGCCCCTTTCACCTTTTCCCTTGTCCCCCTCTTGCAAAAATTACTTTTGCAAGAGGTCTAGGCTTGAGGTTAGTTTCAGTGTTCCCCTACAGCGTGGTTTTTAAACAAGGAAGGGGCAAAGGGAAAAGGAAGAAAATTTGACCTTAACCTTTACCATTTAAGCTTTTCCCAGCTTCTTAACGTTCGCAATTAACAAAAAAATGCCAGCATCATACATAAAATCAGCGTTGTAGCTTCGTCTGATCTGCCTTTGAGATTGTTCAATATAACTATTCATGACATTCTGTAAAGTATTCTTAATAAAATGTTGAAAACTTTATGTAATAAAAAATTTAAATATAAAAGTTAAAAAGATCCAAAGAATAACTTATTGCATTCTTGATATATTGTGAAACAAGTTACAAATTACGTGGAGTGCAATCAGTCTTTCGCTCACCACTCCCCTAAATGTAGGTCTATCAAAATTTCTCCTGTCTCTACCCTGTGAATGGGAGAGATACAGGGGGTGAAAAAGCGAAAAACTTGCTAGCCCACCTCCGACTATCCCCGAAATCAAAGATTATCTTGATATTTCCTCCGTTAATGGGGGAAAACGGGGGATGCTGGAGAAACCAACAATAATCATTTCGCCTCTAGCGAGGTTGGATGACATAAAAAAGTTTAGTGGAGTGCAAGCAACAGATAAAAAATGAAGTTTTATTCCTGGGAAAAGGGAAAGCTAAGAGCGTACAATAGTGCGTGCCTACAACGCAAGTACACTGGTGAGAAAATTACCCTATAGTTCCGAGTTGTGAAGCTCCAGCACGAACTTCTCAGGGTTTCCACCTCTCCTAGGTCGAAAAACCACTAACCTCTGTTGAAGACAGCCCCAAACCTAAAGATGTTCCAAATCTTTTTTCATTGATGAGGGGAAGGAGGCGAGGTTAGAGGAAGTTGCACGCAGCGTAGTTTGTAAATAGAAAGAGTGACTTCTTGGAAGGGAATAGTATGTCTTACGCTCAAACGAAGACTCAGACAAAAGCAGGGTATCAAGCCGGGGTTAAAGATTACAGACTGACTTATTACACCCCTGATTACACACCAAAAGATACAGATATATTAGCGGCATTCCGCGTTACGCCCCAGCCCGGCGTTCCACCAGAAGAAGCTGGTGCTGCTGTGGCGGCTGAGTCTTCCACTGGTACTTGGACAACCGTGTGGACGGACTTGCTGACCGACCTAGATCGCTACAAAGGTCGTTGCTACGATATCGAACCAGTTCCCGGCGAAGACAACCAGTTCATTTGCTACGTTGCCTATCCTCTGGATCTGTTTGAAGAAGGCTCTGTAACCAATATGTTGACCTCAATTGTAGGTAACGTATTTGGTTTCAAAGCCCTGCGGGCGCTGCGTTTGGAAGACTTACGCATTCCTGTTGCTTACCTGAAGACTTTCCAAGGGCCTCCCCACGGTATCCAAGTAGAGCGTGACAAAATCAACAAATACGGTCGTCCCCTGTTGGGTTGTACCATTAAGCCCAAGTTGGGTCTGTCTGCGAAGAACTACGGACGCGCTGTATACGAGTGCTTGCGCGGTGGTTTGGACTTCACCAAAGACGACGAAAATATTAACTCTCAGCCCTTCATGCGTTGGCGCGATCGCTTCTTGTTCGTTGCTGAAGCTATCCACAAAGCCCAAGCTGAAACTGGTGAGATCAAAGGTCACTACCTGAACGTTACCGCCCCCACCTGCGAAGAAATGCTCAAGCGGGCAGAGTTCGCTAAAGAACTGAAAATGCCCATCATCATGCACGACTACCTAACCGCAGGTTTTACTGCTAACACCACTTTGGCTAAGTGGTGCCGTGACAACGGTCTATTACTCCACATTCACCGGGCGATGCACGCCGTGATCGACCGTCAAAAGAACCACGGTATTCACTTCCGGGTTTTGGCTAAGTGCTTGCGGATGTCTGGTGGCGATCACATTCACACTGGTACGGTGGTCGGTAAGCTAGAGGGTGAGCGCGGTATTACAATGGGCTTCGTTGACCTGCTGCGCGAAAACTACGTTGAGCAAGACAAGTCTCGCGGTATTTACTTCACCCAAGATTGGGCTTCTATGCCTGGTGTAATGGCAGTTGCTTCTGGTGGTATCCACGTATGGCACATGCCTGCACTGGTAGAAATCTTCGGCGATGACTCGGTGCTGCAATTTGGTGGTGGTACCCTCGGACACCCCTGGGGTAACGCTCCTGGCGCTACCGCTAACCGCGTTGCTTTGGAAGCTTGTATCCAAGCTCGTAACGAAGGCCGCAGCTTGGCTCGCGAAGGTAACGACGTTATCCGCGAAGCTGCCAAGTGGTCTCCTGAGTTGGCCGCTGCTTGCGAACTGTGGAAGGAAATCAAGTTCGAGTTCGAGGCAATGGATACCGTCTGATGTCAAGTAAAAAGTTAAAAGTTAAAAGGTAAAAGAAAATTCTTCTTACTTTTGACTTTTGACTTTTGACTTTTGACTTATTAGGGGGCTGGGGTCAAGCATGAACATTAAGCAAATTGCGAAGGACACAGCCAAGACGCTGCAAAGCTACCTGACTTATCAGGCAGTGAGAACGGTATTGGCTCAACTCAGTGAAACCAATCCTCCCTTGGCATATTGGCTGCATCGATTTTCCGCCCAAGACAAAATCCAGGATGGAGAAGCTTACATTGAAGAACTTTTCCGAGAAAAGCCGGATTTGGCACTGCGGATCATGACAGTCAGAGAACATATAGCTGAGGAAGTTACCGAATATTTACCGGAAATGGTTCGCACTGGTATTCAACAAGCCAATATGCTACATCGTCGCCAGCATCTTGAGCGAATTACGCAGTTAAACCAATCAAACCCCAGTTCCGAACCAGAACAGCAAGCAACTTCAGATCCTAATTTGGATAATTCATCCAATGATGGTTAATAGCTAGTGGTTAGTGGATAGTGGATAGTCGTTAGTGGTTAGTGGGTAAAATAAACAACTACCAATTACTAACTACCAACTACTAACTACTAACAACCTTGTTTACTAATTAGTTCAAAAATCGCAACTCAGAAACTATGCAAACTCTACCAAAAGAGCGTCGTTACGAAACCCTTTCCTACCTGCCTCCCCTCACCGATGCTCAAATCAGCAAGCAGATCCAGTACATTCTGAATCAAGGTTACATTCCGGCTATTGAGTTCAACGAATCCTCTGAGCCTACCGAATACTACTGGACAATGTGGAAATTACCTTTGTTCAGCGCTAGAAGTACTCAAGAAGTGCTGAGCGAAGTGCAAGCTTGCCGTTCACAGTATGGCAACTGCTTCATCCGCGTTGTGGGCTTTGATAACATCAAGCAGTGCCAAATTCTCAGCTTTATCGTTCACAAGCCCGGCAGATTTTAAAGCTGGTATAAAACTGGTAAGCTGTAAGTAATTGATATTCCCCCAACAGGAGAGGTAGAATTATCTGCCTCTCTTATTTATTGATTTTTGTATTTTCTAAATCTTAAAAGAATTTAGTAAAATGTAGGAACGCAAACAAAATTGCACAATTACTCGTGAGGTTCGTCCTTTGTCATTAGTCATCTGTCATTTGTAGTGACTAGAAACTAAGGACTAAAGATAGATGACAGTATTCACGAGACAATATGCAACCTATACGTGCATAAGCATAGTAAGTAACTCTGAGAAAAATTTAAGTGAATTCAAAATATATACCGCAAGTAAGAATTTGCTTTGTGGGCGAGTCCTTTGTTAATGGAGCTGGCGATCCAGAGTGTCTAGGTTGGACAGGAAGAATATGCGTTGATGCTAATAAAAAAGGTTATGAAATTACCTACTATAATTTAGGAGTGAGGCGAGAAACAAGTACTAACTTAAAAAATCGTTGGCTCCAGGAAGTTTCTTATCGTCTTCCTAAAGAATACGATGGCAGAGTTGTATTTTCTTTTGGAGTTAACGACACAACTATAGAAAATGGTAAACCTCGTGTTTCACTCGTAAATTCAATTTTAAATACACGCCAAATTTTAACTGAAGCAAAGCAGTTATATCCGATTTTAATGGTCAGTCCTCCACCGATCGCAGATGAGGAACAAAATCAGAGAATTGCCGATTTAAATCAACAGTTTGCGTTAATTTGCAAGAGATTGGATGTGCCTTATCTAGATGTTTTTGATGTCTTAGTAAATTCAACTATCTGGATGGATGAGGTAAGAACAAATGATGGTGCTCATCCCAGAACAGCAGGTTACACAGAGTTTGCAGAAATTGTGCAAAATTGGCAAGCCTGGAAAGATTGGTTTTCTCCTAACGATGCTTGAAAATGCTGCGTTAAGTTTTCGCTAACACACCTTACAAAAGCTAATCGAAAATCCCCAATTGTTATGGCTTATTACATTTCTCCCCGCTTTCTTGACAAAGTTTCTGTTTTCATTACCAAGAATTACCTTGACCTTCCTGGTGTGCGAGTACCTTTAATTTTGGGTATTCATGGACGTAAAGGCGAAGGCAAATCCTTTCAATGTGAGTTAGTTTTTGAAAGAATGGGTGTGGAAGTGACTCACATTTCCGGTGGAGAGTTGGAAAGTCCAGATGCTGGAGATCCAGCGCGTCTAATTCGCCTGCGCTATCGAGAAACCGCAGAATTAATTAAGGTACGCGGCAAAATGTGCGTAATCATGATTAACGATTTAGATGCGGGTGCGGGACGCTTTGATGAAGGTACGCAATACACAGTGAATACCCAGTTGGTAAATGCCACACTAATGAATATTGCTGATAACCCCACCGATGTCCAACTTCCCGGAAGTTATGATTCAACACCTTTACATCGCGTACCAATTATTGTCACAGGTAATGATTTTTCCACCCTATACGCGCCTTTAATTCGCGATGGTCGGATGGAGAAATTTTATTGGGAACCAGACCTGGATGACAAGGTGGGAATTGTTAACGGAATTTTTAGTGAAGATGGACTTTCGCAACGGGAAGTAGAACAACTTGTCGAGACTTTCTCAAATCAGTCGATAGACTTTTTTAGTGCGTTGCGATCGCGTATTTATGACGAACAAATCCGCCACTTTATCCATGAAATTGGTGTTGAACGTATATCCTTGCGGGTGGTGAACAGTTTAGAAGGGCCACCACAATTTAGAAAACCCGATTTTAGCTTGTCTCACTTAATTGAGATGGGTAACTTTATGGTGGGTGAACAGCAACGAGTCCAGACTTCTCAACTAGTTTCTGAATACAATCGTGGTTTGTACTCTCGCAATCAATCCACACCTTCCCCTGCTGCTACACCAAGTAGTCAGCCATCAAGCAATGGTTCAACTCAACGACCAATAACCAACGGCTATCAGAAATCACAAGCATCAAACACCCATCTAACCCTAGAAACACAAGAACAAATCCGGGAAATATTGTCTCATGGTTATAGAATTGGTATTGAACACGTAGATGAAAGACGCTTCCGCACTGGTTCTTGGCAAAGTTGTGCTGTTGGTCAAATCACTGGTGAATCAGATGCCATTTCTACTATAGAATCTTGTCTGGCAGAATACAGTGGTGAATACGTGCGCCTGGTAGGAGTCGATCCCAAAAATAAACGCCGAGTGATGGAAACGATTATCCAGCGTCCGAATGGGAAAGTTGGTAGTTGGTAAGCAGAACAATTTAATTAATACTAGGTTGCAGTCAAAGATAGTAATTCCCTCACCCCGCCTATCGGCACCCCTCTCCCAATTTGGAACAGGGGAGGGGAGAGGGCACGAATTGCGATATCTGAACACAACTTGGTATAAACATACAGTCTACCCTGTAAGATCCCCGACTTCTCGTCAGAAATCGGGGATCTGTCTTTTTAATTTATTCAAATCCAAGGGCATATAAAGATAATGACAACCCTGTAGTATATGTAACATAAAAAATAAGAAATTTTTGTTATGTAGTTTAACTATGAACCAGTATCGCTTCCGACGGTCATTTACCGAAGACCCTACATTAAGCGATCGCTTATTTAACCTGGTGGAAGTCGTTTTTCCTGAAATTGGAGTTAGAGATGCAGTGGAACGCGGTCGGAAACTAGGTGCATCCTGGGAATCAGCTTCTACCCCGTTTATTCGCTTCCATGAAGACTTAGCCATTACTCATGTGGGAGTTCTAGAAATCCCCATGCAACTAATGGGACAAGACTTAATTGTAGGCGGAATTCATGGTGTGTGTACGCATCCGGAGTTTCGACGGCGTGGCTACTACCGTGAAGTTATGGAAGAAGTATTAGATTACTGTGGCGATCGCTATAAAACCCTAATATTAACCACAACACAACCTGAAATATACAATCCTTTTGGCTTTCGCGTTGTTGGGGAGCATATTTTCACAGCTAAGTGTGACTCTCCAGGTGGGACTAATGGCTTTCGAGTGTTAGATACTACAGATAGTAACGATGTCAAATTACTAAACAGGCTATTGGAAACGCGTGAACCCGTTTCCAGGATTTTGGGGGTAGTGAAAGAGAAAGCCGTGTTCTACTTCAACGAGGGAAATAACCCCCTGTATTACGCCGAAGACTTGGATCTCGTGGCGGTGATGGAGATAGAAGACAGCAAACTCAAACTTTTCGATTTGGTGGGAACACAGATATGCACTTTAGAAGCTATTCTCGAACGCATATCCCAACCCATCAACGAAGTTGAGATTTACTTTAGTCCCGAACGCCTTGATGCTAAAGTGCAAGCATTTCCTCACATACTCGGTGGCGAACTTTTCTTGATGGTTCGTGGTACTTTTCCGCCTGAAGGAGAAAAATTCATGCTTCCACGTTCTGCACGTTGTTGAACAAAAGTAAAAGGTAAAAGGCAAAAGCAATGGGAAGTTTTTTTTACTTTTACCTCTTACCTTCTGCGTTTTTCCTAGCATTGGATACAAGTGATAAATGATACCATATTTCAGCACGACCATCAACCGCCGAAAATTCATCAAAACCTTGGGAATAGCAGCTTTATCTGCTCAAATTCAGCCGTTTGCTGTTGAAGCCAAACTCTATCCAAATTCCGTACTCAAGCCACAGCGTTTACAAGTAGGCGATACAGTAGGATTAATTAGTCCCGCTGGTATGATTGAATCAAAAGACGTTGAAGAGGCAAAGCAAACATTTGCAACATTGGGATTACAAGTCAAGTTAGGACAGCATCTTTTAGATCGTTACGGCTATTTAGCAGGTAAAGACATTGACCGTGCTGCTGATGTCAATGCGATGTTTGCTGACAAGTCAGTCAAAGCTGTTATCGCTATGCGCGGTGGTTATGGTTGCGATCGCATTTTACCCCTAATTAACTATTCTTTGATTCGCTCCCATCCCAAAATCGTCATGGGATACAGCGATATAACCGCCTTATTATTAGCAATTTACACCCGCAGTCGAGTTGTTACCTTTCACGGCCCCGTCGCTACCTCTACCTGGAATAATTTTACTGTGAATCACATCAAGCGCATTCTTTTTCAGGGTGAAGCAGTGACGATGCACAATACCCTAGCTACCGAACTACGTCGGAAAACCATTACTCCCGGAAAGGCAAGGGGTAAACTTGTGGGTGGTAATTTGTCGGTGCTATCAGCGATGGTGGGGTCATCCTATCTTCCTTCTTGGCAGCACAGCATTTTGTTTGTAGAAGAAATAGACGAAGATATTTATCGTGTAGACCGAATGCTGACTCAGTTAAAAAATGCAGGCATTCTCAACAAAATTGCTGGTTTTGTGTTTGGGCAATGCACTAATTGCAGTCTTGGCGATCAACCATCACTGACTTTCGCGGAAGTTTTGCAAGACCATATCAAACCCTTGGGTATTCCCGCTTGGTACGGTTCAATGATTGGTCACATCAAAGATAAATTTACCGTGCCTGTTGGTGTAGAAGTGGAAATTGATGCCAATTTAGGGACGCTGCGGATGTTAGAGTCAGCTGTAGCCCTGTCAAGGTGGGTAAAAAACGAACCACTATCTTAGTAGAGAAGACTATTTTCCTCTTAGTGTCTTAGTGTCTTAGTGTTTCAATCATTCTTTTTTCACCACCCTCCGGGTTCGCCAGTCCCCCATCTCGGCAGAAGCCAAGACGGGGGCTGGACTCACCAAGACACTAAGACACCAAGAAAAATCCATTTCCAAGACTCACACCTTGACAGGGGTAGAGTCAATAGTTTGATATTTCAGAAATTCAGGATTTTATTAACAACATTTCATTACCACCTTTTTGGAGTTCATATTCTACTCTGACAATTGAAACTGTATATCCCAGATCGCGCAATTCTCGTGTGATACGTTCGAGGTAAGGTGAACGTTGCAACATTAGAGTCAGCAGAGGGAAAATACGCACTTCTTGACTAACTCTTAGCATCTCTCTTATGGAATCATAATGAAATTTATAATTATAATGGTCTGAGTACAAAAAAAGAAAGTGCGAACATAAAGCGATATCGTACTCTTTATCTTTAAAGTTTAGTCTAGGCAGTTCTCCAATTTGATATCTTCCCTCTTGTTTTCCCCGATCGTAATCGCTGATAAATTCTTTTATTGCTTGGACTCTATTACGTCTTAAATTTTCAGGGGATTTATGATATGACCAAGCCCAGTCATCAGGAGTTGCTTTCACTTGGTCAATGATATTGTCTACAACCTCATTAAATCTCTTGAGGATTTCTGTGCTACTAAATTGATAGATTGGATCAACAGAAGTGACATTAACACCAATTTTTGTAGCTTCTGCATTAAAGCTAGCTGGGCCATCGCCAACACCCAAAATTCGCTTATTTAAATCTGATTTTGTCAAATCGAACATTTTCATATATTCATGAAGCGATCGCCCGAAGGGAACCACTTTTTCTAACTTCACTGCCATAGGTAATGACCATCTGCTTAGAATTAAGAACCTTAGATTGGTATGCCTCAGTAATTACTAAAGTTATGGATATTGTCTACTCGCATAATTACCTATTCCTAAAATCAATCAGTGTTTGCCAATAAGCATCTGGCATACCAATATCAAAATACTTTCCTTTCACAACGTATCCTGTCATTCCCTCCGCCGCACGTAATTTATCAAGACAGGTTGTTAACTGAAATTCTCCACGTTCTCGAAAGTTATTCCTAACGTTTTCTTCCAAAAGTTCAAATATTTTTGGTGTGAGTGCATACAATCCAAATATGCACAAAAACTCATCTTCTGCCATTCCTTCTACACGCAGATGCTGACGTGCATATTCAACAGTAGGTTTTTCGGAGACTTGTGTCAGCGAAAGAATTGAGCCTTTCTCTTGCCAAACTCCTGTGACGCACCCAGCTTTATAAAGGATTTCTGCTGGTATTGTTGTTAAGCCAACAACACTTTGATTAATTTTTTCGTAAATTTCTAACACCTGACGCGCACAGGATTTTTTTGTTGCAGATGAGTAAATGTGGTCGCCTAGCATTAACAAAAATGGCTCATTATTGACCCATTCTTTCCCACATAATACCGCATGACCGTAACCTTCTTGTTCTTTTTGAGTTAAAATTTTAATTCTGTCACCCAAATCTACTATATATTTGCTATATTTCTGGTTTTCTGGCGATAGTTTTTCAAAAAGTTCTGCTTTGGGTGGGAATTTAAATAAATCTGTAAAAATTCTTTTGTCTTCCGGTTGCACTACTATCCCAATTTCTTCGATGCCAGCACTAATGGCTTCTTCCACTATTAATTGAATGACAGGTTTTGTCCTGCCATCTTGATCAATAATCGGGAAAAGTTCTTTTTTGACAACTTTGGTAGCAGGAAATAAGCGAGTGCCAAAACCAGCAGCAGGAATTACAGCTTTTTTAACTTGATTTTTCGGCATAAATCGTCAATTGTAAACATTGCATTTGCGGGAAATCCCGCTCAATGATTTCGATAACTTTTTGTTGATTTTCCTTGTCTTTGACAACGAATTGTGCTGTACCGTCTCCTTGGGAACCAACGCCTTTACCACCCAAAATATAAGGTTGAATCGGTTCATAATTCAGTAGTTGGTGTAGAACAGGTGCAGTTAACTCCTCAGGACAGGCGGGTATGAGGTGCTTGTCAAATTCTATCTGTGCCTGTTTCATCAGAGTACCAATTTGTTGTGCATCGCCTGTTTGCATAGCTTCAATAGCAGCTTGGGTGATTTGATAGCTGATGGAACCCAAATATTTTTGCACATTCGCTTGTATTGCGTTGCTGGCGAAGGGATAACACTCATTCAGTTTCCTAAGAATTACTTGAGTATTCTTGCTAGCACCAAGATCCACTATGACAAAAAACAGATCTTTTGGAACACTGAGTTCCACTATATCAGTGCGATCGCCATCAAATTTCATTGCGATCGCGCGATTACCGTAGGCGCAAGCTTGATCCATCCGTCCGCAACGAGAAGGGGTAGTAATCTCCCCAAGATAAGCAAACTCCATTTCTTCCTGGATAGGCATCTTTAAGTCATATACCTGATTAAAAGCCCTCGCCACTAATACGCAAATAGCCGCACTCGATGACAAGCCTTTTTGAATCGGTAAATCCGTCAGATAATTGTCAATTTCTATCCCTCCCAGAGGCGTTTGCAGCTTGACAAGAAATTGGTAAACCACACCTGCTGCGTAACTAAAAAACCCTCCCTTTATCGCTTCGCTAAGCAAGGCTTGTTTTTCCATGGGCAGAGTCATGGTTTTACGGGTTCCATCACTAAGGGAGGTACTTAGAATTAATTGGTTTGGATGGGGCTTTACTTCTGCATACAGTCCCTGATTCGTACCTACCAGCAGCGTGTAACCTATTTTTAATTCAGGATTGAGATGGCGGTATCCTCCGGCCCAATCACTATGTTCACCAAATATACACAGACGACCTGGAACAAAAATATTCATATATGTTTTCTATCTTACTCGCTAAATTTTACGCATCTTGTCAAAAAATACTATGTTCACCAGCATTTTCTTATACCATCTTGTGCTAAGGGTCAAGCGGGGTCTTGCCATAAATTTAGCTTTTGGGGCAAGCGTTTGTTGTCATCTTATACAAGTGTCAGTTCAGAAACTGTCACTCACCCAAGTCCTCGTTTTATCTCAGAAAAGATATTCTTATTTTGTGCAAGGAGTGATACCACTTCACCATATGTTTGCCACAGGTTAATTTCGTAATACCTTCTATATTCAGGGATATTGCGAATATCAAATGTTGCATCAAACAAGTGAATTGGTATGGAATTATACTAAAAAGCGCTTGAGCCAGGAAAATTCTCAAGCGCTTTTACGTGTTGATTATTTGTCATTCATCATTTTTTAGCTGTTTAGTTGTTAGGTGTTAGTTGTTGTTTGTTGATTTTTGGGCAATAGTGATTTGCGATACTAAATATTGCTAGTACTCACTAAATACCGTGAGGGCGCAAAGCTTTGCGCCCCCACTAACCACTAACCAATGTAGAGACGTGCCATGGCACGTCTCTACAACCACTAACTACTAACCAAGAACAAAATTAATCAACTTACCAGGCACCACAATCACCTTTTTAATCTCTTTGCCTTCGAGGTAGCGCTTGCCAACTTCAGATTCACAGGCATACCTCTCCAACTCTGCTTTATCTGCTTGTGCCGGAACTTGAATCGCACCGCGAGTTTTACCCATAATCTGGATCACTAAGTTAATTTCATCAGCAACCAATGCCGCAGAGTCATACTTAGGCCAGGCTTCAGTGTGGACTGAGTTGGTGTTACCCAATAAATGCCACAACTCATCGGCGATGTGGGGTGCAAAAGGTGCCAGCATGACAACTAAAGTCTGAATACCTTCCGCATATACTGGCGAATCTTTACAGGTAGCATCAGTGAGGGCGTTACTTAACTTCATCAATTCCGAAATAGCTGTGTTGAATTGATATTCACCCTCTACGTCTTCGCTGACTTCTTTAATAGCAGTGTGAATTGCCCGCCGCAAGTCTTTTTCTGGTTTACTCTGTTGATTTTCTTGATTGTCAACTGGTCTTGGTTGATTGATAAAATCAGCCACCAAGCGCCAAACCCGATTCAAAAAGCGGAATTGCCCTTCTACGTCTGCTTCATCCCATTCCAAGTCTTTTTCTGGCGGTGCTTTGAACAGAATGAACATCCGGGCGGTGTCTACACCATATTTAGCAATTACATCTTCCGGCGCTACACCGTTGCCCTTTGACTTGGACATGGTGGCGTAAATGCGTTGGAGTGGTTCACCTGTTTGGGGATCGCGGGGATCGGCAGGATTGACGAGGTGGGAAGGAACCCACTTATCTTTACCAGACTTGTTGGGATTGAAGTAAGTCAAACCCTGTACCATGCCCTGAGTCAACAGGCGTTGGAAAGGTTCGTCAAAGTTTAACAAGCCTCTGTCTCGCAATACTTTGGTAAAGAAGCGCGAATACAACAAGTGCAAAATCGCGTGTTCAATTCCACCCACGTACTGATCCACGGGCATCCAGTCATTTACCTTAGTGGGATCGAAAATCTGCTGTTCATTCTTGGCATCGGGATAGCGCAAGAAATACCACGACGAATCAATAAAAGTATCCATCGTGTCAGTTTCCCGCTTTGCTGGTGTGCCGCAAGTTGGGCAAGGTACATTCACCCAGCTTTCCAACTTAGCCAAAGGCGAACCACCGCGTCCGGTGAATTCTACGTTTTCAGGTAACAACACTGGCAAGTCTTGATCCGGGACAGGCACCGCACCACAGTTGGGACAGTGAATAATGGGAATGGGTGCGCCCCAGTAACGTTGCCGGGAAATCAACCAATCCCGCAAACGATACTGTACACGTTCTTTGCCAAAACCTTGTTTTTCTGCATATTCCACGATCGCTTTTTTGGCGTCTGTGGAATTCATGCGATCGAATTGACTGGAATTCACCAATATCCCAGGTTCAGTGTATGCCTCTTGTAGAGACGCGCCATGGCGCGTCTCTACATTATCGGGAGGCACGATAACTACCTTGATTGGCAAGTTCTGTTCTTTAGCAAACTTAAAATCTCGGGCGTCGTGTGCAGGCACACCCATGACTGCACCAGTACCGTACTCATACAGTACATAATCAGCAATCCAGATCGGAATCTCCTCACCCGTAAACGGGTTAATTGCCTTGCCACCTGTGGGGATTCCTCGCTTGGGCTTATCTTCAGCAGTGCGTTCCAACTCGCTTTGGTTAGTAACCTCTTGCACAAACGCTTCCACCACTGCTTGCTGTTCGGGTGCAGTCACCTGTTTTGTCAAAGGATGTTCTGGCGCTAACACTACATAGCTAACGCCGTAAACCGTATCTGGGCGTGTGGTATACACGCCAATTTTTTCATCCATCCCCACTACCGGGAATTCCAAGTACGCACCAGTAGATTTGCCAATCCAGTTCGCCTGCATCAACTTGACACGTTCCGGCCATCCTGGCAACTTGTCCAAGTCATTCAACAACTCTTCGGCGTAGTCGGTAATCTTCAAAAACCACTGCCGCAATAATTTGCGTTCGACTTTCGCACCACTGCGCCAAGAACGTCCTTCGCTGTCAACTTGTTCGTTTGCCAGTACAGTTTGGTCAACGGGATCCCAGTTAACTGCTGCTTCCTTTTGGTAAGCTAACCCCGCTTGATAAAACTGCAAGAAAATCCATTGTGTCCACTTATAATAATCTGGCGAACAAGTAGCTAATTCGCAGTCCCAATCAATTGACAAACCGAGACGCTGCAATTGCTGCCGCATCAGGTCGATATTTTGATAAGTCCACTTCGACGGGGGAACGCCTCGGTCAATGGCGGCGTTTTCTGCTGGCAAACCAAAGGCATCCCAACCCATCGGATGCAGTACCCGATACCCTTGCATTCGCTTGAGGCGGGCAATCACATCGGTAATCGTATAATTACGGACGTGACCCATGTGCAGGCTACCCGATGGATAGGGGAACATGGACAGGGCGTAGTATTTTGGCTTGTGATTATCTGTAGAAGTTTTGTCTAAGCCAAGTTCAATCCATGTTCGTTGCCATTTTTCCTCTAATGCGGTTGGGTTATATCGGGATGAATCCACCGAAAACTCTCCTACTGGACTGTAATCATGTCTGCCTCCATATTTTAGATGATGGTAGGCAGAGTAACAGGTCGGGTAAAACAAACAATGACTGATTTAAATGAAAAATCTTCTGGTTTGCTACGGGTGTTTGTCTACGGCACCCTCAAACCAGGAGAAGTTAATTATAAAAGGTACTGCGATCGCAAAGTTGTGAATGCTACGAAAGCATTTGCACTGGGTAAACTCTTTGAGCTCCCTCAAGGCTATCCGGCAATGACGCTAGGGGATAGCCGTGTCTATGGGTATTTACTAGAGTTTAGCGTTCTAGAAGTTCTGGATGAATTAGACGAACTGGAAGATTACTACCCTGCTAAACCTGCATCCGAAAATTTATATAATCGGCAAAAAATAGAAGTGTACGATCTGCAAGGGCGATCGCTTGGTTGGGCTTGGGTTTACTTGATGACGCCGGAAATGGTTGACAAATTAGGAGGCGTACTCCAAGCTAATGGCTGGTGGAGCAGCATTAATAATTATGAATTATAAATTATGAATTATGAAAATTTTTTATCATTCATAATTCATACATTATTGATGAGTTTCCTGCTTCTGATTTAGCTCATCATTTGAAATGATGAGCTATGCAAATTTTTTATCATTCATAATCCATAATTCATAATTATTAATGATATTCGTTTTCTATATCCAACGGTTGAAGTTGCTTTAGTTGATTCATAGGTTCTTCTGGAGAAGTTTCTGCGGCTTTGGGAATGGGGAGGATGGGGTCATTGATAGCAACCATCAACGATGGGACAGAAATAGGCTGTGACGTTGTTGGTTGTGCTTGTTCTGCTGATGGTCTTTTAGCAATTTGTTGGGTTGCGTATTCACCACCTGGTACTAAGCCAGATACCGCACCAATGATAGTAGCGGCTATGGCTGTACCCCCCCATAGTAAAGCTAGGCGCGAACGACGACGCAAACGAGCCATGACTTGTTGGACTGTCTGTTCCACTGGCTGTGGCTGCGGTACTGGCATAGTCCGCAAACCTTGGCGCAGTTTCAGAAGCCTTTCATACAAAGATTGAACAGCGGGATCGTTTGCCAGCCATTCTTCCACCTGCCTGCGTTCGGCAGCTGTAACTTCACCATCGAGATAAGCACTCAATAACTCGAAGCGATCGCGCTTCACCATATCCATAGCACCCGTTGATTCATTGGTATACTTTACATTTTCATCTGACAAATCTTGATGAAATTGCAAGTTGGAACCGTCATTCAAGTGAGAATCAGTAGTCATCTTAACATTATTACCAATTCACGCACGGGTAAAAACAGCCAACTAATTTGGCCAGACTAATCATCATTTCTCCTTTGGCAGAAGTACTCTGCACGATCTTTAAGAATCTTAATGAAATATAAAATTCTGCCATCAACCGAAAGACGAAACTTTAAACTAGGAATCAAGATAATTTTGTAACTGGGTTTGCAATCTGGATCTGGCTCTGGCAATTCTTGATTTTACCGTTCCCAAGGAAACCCCTGTGATTTCGGCAATTTCTTCATACGCCATACCTTCGATTTCCCTCAGAACAATAGTTGTGCGGAACACCTCCGGTAGATCGGCGATCGCTTCCCGCAATTGCTCATAGAATTCTCTAGTTGTAAGTTCTTCCTCTGGTCCGGGAGTATCTCCGGCAATCTCCCAGTCCATTTCGCCATCATCTACTGAACGGGGAGCATCCAGTGAGAGAGGACTGACAACACGCTTGCGTTTCCGTAACTCGTCGTAAAACAAGTTGGTAGCAATGCGACTTAACCAGCCCCGAAATTTAGATGGTTCTTGCAATCGGTGAATATTCCGATACACCCGAATCCAAACTTCTTGAGCCAAATCAGCTCGATCGGACCAATCCGGAGCTAAATGGTATAACACCCTATCTACTTGGGATTGATAACGTCGCAGTAGTTCCGCGAACGCAGCACGATCGGGGCGCAGTCCAATTTGACAGCGCAAAATCAAATCGTGGTTAGAAAGTTTATCAACTTGCACTGATGCTTCCGGAAGCCTTGCATCAACAGTTGACCAGGATACAGTAATCGATTGGCTCATAGATCGTACTGGCTGAAAATCATCCCTATCTATTAGAGCTACTTATCTGCCGGATGTTCCATATATGAGTGACGGATTTATGACTGGAACACAGGATATTTGGCAATACCTATCCCTCTCGGATACGGTGACGTGATGCATACCTGTGCCAGCAATTATCACTGACTATCCACTATTGACAAATAAGTATTAACAATGTAAACAATTAGGCGTTAGCAAACTACCAAAATCAACTTAAAAACTGTTGGCAAAACACAGCGCTGCTTTTGAAGAGAACCGTCTCTTTCAAAGATTGCAGCGTTTGATAGCTAAGTACACAGCAAACATTGATTTAACCAATGTTTAGTAACCAACAAAACTGCTATTTTTGTGGCAATCTTACTAGAATCGTAGACGATGGTTCTTTGTGATGCTGATAATTAGCACCAGTATTAGATTGTTCGGGCACACGAACTTGCAAAAAGAAATTGAGTGAAAATGTAACTGTTATCGCTAACAATAGTTTTTCCAACATGGTCTTTCTCCCACCCACACCATTAACACTATTAGTGATTGATTGCTGCGCCTGTTGGGTTCCAGGGAGTAAAAATACTCACCTAGATTTTTATAGATACTGGGTATTGGTTACTTGGTACTGGGAAAACTCTTTTTCAAATCCACCCGGTTCCCGATCGCCAGTCCCTAGTCTCATCGACATATACGCAATGGCAAAATCTGTATAGCCCTAGTTTGCCCACGGGTATGGACAAATTCATAATGGAACTGCTAAAAGTTTGTAAATTTTTGGTGGCCGAATGACCAAGACTGGGGATAGGGTATTGGTGATTGGGGATTGGGAGAAGATTCTTTTCATCTCCTACCTAGTCCCCAGTCCCTAATCCCCAGTCCCCAGTCCCTAGTAAATACACAACATGCAAAGCGGCTTCCGAAAAGTTAGAGTAAGTTAGAAAAAACTGTTAGCTGATGCAAAGTCAAAAGGGTATGTTGGAGAGAATAGACAATGGCGATGGTAAGAAATGAATCTGTAGCGCGTGTAGGGATGCTGCTTTGTTTTGGCACAGCAATCTTATCTCTCGCTCTCCATTGGGGTATTTCCGATCCTATGACATCTCCTGCTCCGACTGGATCTGGCAGAGATAACGTAGCGAGAGCAGCAGATACTGCCAAAAAAACTCAACCTCTGGTGCAAGCTGACTCTAACCCGATAAAGTCGCTGTTGGCTCAAGTTCCAATTCCAGAAAAACCCTCCACTATTCTTGCATCTGCCGACCAGACAAAAGTGATAGTTGATTTAAGCGATCGCCGCGTCTATGTTTATCGCCAAGATCAAGTTATCGCCAGTTATCCAACTGGTATCGGTAAAAAAGGCTGGGAAACCCCCACAGGCTCCTTCCAAATCGATAATATGCGACGCAACCCTATCTGGCGTCACCCTATCACTGGCAAAGTATTTCCACCAGGAGCAGATAGCCCTCTTGGCGATCGATGGATAGGTTTTTGGTCAGATGGGCGTAATAAAATTGGTTTCCACGGCACACCAACACTAGATAACAACCTAGTAGGTAGTGCTGTGTCCCACGGCTGCTTGCGTATGCGTAATCCTGATGTGCGCTTGTTATACAAACAGGTACGTGTAGGGACAACAGTGGAAGTACGACAATAGTCATTAGTCATTTGTCCTTTGTCATTTATTCTTCACAAATGACAAAGGACAAATGACTAATGACTAAGATTGCATTTTTCGTTCAAAGTTTGGTGCGTAGTCTTGGAGTAAATTACTGACTTGCCTAAGAATTTCGTTACCAGTGTTTTTACCCAAGACCTGCCTTTCTGGAAAGAAATTGGGTCGATCTAGGTAGCGAGCGATCGCCTCGCCAATTTGCTGGGCAATTAACTCTTGCAGTTCTGTCTTGGCGTGCTGGCGCTGGTAGCTGGCGCCTTCTTCTGTTGTTGCATACAGAGGAGGCAGACGATTGAGGGCGTAAGCGGCGATATCCCCAACTTCTAGGGAAGTTTCGCTGGTAGCTTCTATTTCAGCTACGCGGGCGATCGCTTCTGTGAGTACCAACTCTTCCATGACATTAATGAACTGTTTGCGTGGTACCGCCATCACTTCACCAGTCAACAGCGCCCCCATCAGCCGATCTAGCGCCATGTACTCTTCTATAGAGAGTTCATTGGCATTATCACAGATTCGCCCAACTTCTGCTTCCATTGCTGGTGTCAGATAACCATCCTGGAGAGCTTGTTGCACAATTTTTTCTATACTCATAACGCTCATATTCTATAAGCCACCCAAGCAAGGTAAGGACGGTACCAATCCGATTTACTCTGCCCAATTATAAGAGCAAAAACATGTAAAAACTACTATTTAACACTTAAGTATCGCCACGGTGTTGGGTCAACAGATTGACCGTTGACATATAAACCCCAGTGCAAGTGAGGACCTGTGGATGCACCAGTGGAACCCACTGTGCCAATTACTTGACCAGGTTTGACCATATCGCCTTCTTTGACTTTAATGCGGCTCAGGTGCATAAAAATACTTGTCACTCCTTGACCGTGATCGACGCCAACAACGTTACCGTGAACCCGGAAACCCTCAGATACCGTTCCCACCAAAGCAACTCGCCCAGCAGCTGGAGCAACTACGGGTGAACCCGCAGCACCAGCATAGTCAACGCCGCGATGGTAGTAATCCTTTGCAAATTTACCATTATAGTAGCGACGCACACCATAAATTGTGGAGATTCTTCCCGCATTTGGCTTAATAAAAGCCCCATTCCAATATTTTTTAGGTGTTTGCAAAGCTTTAAATTCTGCTACACGCTTGAGTTCGTATTCTGTAGCTTTTACTCCCGCTTTACCGGGGGGTAAGTTAATGCGTTGTACGGGGAATTTGCGATCGCGCACTTGCACCGACAAGTTTTGTACTTGACCATTTGCCGAAACCTGAATTTTTCTGGTTCCTGACTTTTCTAGTGGTGTTGTGGGAATAAAAGCTCGATACTGATTAGGAGCAATAGCAAATGCAGGGTAAGTTTTATCTCCGGTATTGACTGTCGGCTTCGGATCACCTCCAAGATCATCTACATTTATGAACACCGATAGCGTATCTCCCAACTTAGGCTGGGATGGATTCACTCGTACCTGTAAAGCGTCTGCTGGTAATGTTAGAGCAATGGGAACAGCGGCTAATGTCCCCGCTATTATTTTGGTGGTAAGACGATTGACTTTCAAATTTGGCAAAGATAAAGGGAGCAACTTCTGAATACGATATGCGGTAGTCATAGAGATACAAAAAATCCTTGCTGCTGTTGAACAACAGACTAACCTAGAAGCCGTAGAGTTTCCCGCCTCGAAGTAGATTTTCAGAAATAATACTTTGTAATGTAATATTTGTAACTTGTCAAGTGCTAGTGGTCTATTACATTAGTTTTGATAAGTTGTGAAAGTTCGTAGTTAGGGCTTTAGCCCTTGAAATTGAGCGATAAATCGCTCACTACAAACCTCTGATAATTAATGACACAGACCACTAGCCCTGCACTAACATTATTTTTGCTCGGTGGTTTTAAACTTTCTGAATAAACCGCCGTCCTAGTAAACCCTGGGGTCTGACTAAGAGCATAATAAACAAGATGCCAAAGGCAACGGCGTCTTTGTAACCAGAGTATTCAGATGGGACAAACGCCTCCACTAGTCCAATTACCAAACCTCCCAATACCGCACCGGGAATACTGCCTAAACCACCCAAGACAATTACTGCTAATCCCCGCAACCCAAAACCAATGCCGAAGTACGGCCCGGCTATGCTGACACTAGAGGCGACTAAAGTTCCCGCCACTCCTGCTAAAAAGCTGCTGATAAAGAATGTCAGCACGATAAAGCGATCGCTGTTAATTCCTAACAAACTGGCAGTAGTTGCATCTTCGGCGATCGCCTGCATTGCCTTACCGTATTTTGTGCGGCTAATAAAATAGGTAAGAATGGCGACAAACACCATTGAGACAACAAAAATCACCACCTGCACAGTGCGAATAGGAATGGGGTTTGCTGATGTACCAAAGTTAATTGCTGGTGGCAAATTTCCGTAAGTCTCTGACGGGTATGTGTAACTTTCTGCGCCTACCAAATACTGGATTACATTCACGATTACCACTGCCACACCCAAGCTAGACACAACAGTTAGCAAAGGATCGGAACCCCGCTGTCGTAAGGGGCGAAAGGCAATGCGTTCTACCGCCACCCCGACCAATCCTGCGAGAATGCTTGCCAAAATCAGGGCTACAGCGAAAGGTAATTGGATTGGCAGTGCAGCATTTGCGAGTAAGCCATTAAATCCAAATCTGCCACCCATGAGTGCATAAGTAAAATATGCACCCAGGGTAAAAATCGCACCATGCGCCAAATTAATGATGCCCAAAATTGAGTAAACCAGGGTGTATCCCAAAGCAAAAATAGCATAGACGCTGCCAATAGATAACCCATTCAAAAACTGTTGCAAAAACAGAGTAATATCCATGCTGCAACTATTTTAAAAATGCGAACTTACCAGTGCTGCCGTTGTTTTCCATCTTGATTTGGGCAACATAAAAATCTTTTTGTACGACCTCACCTTCTGGTGTGAAAGAAATTTCGCCGAGAGGTGTGTTGTACTTCCCTGCTAACACCTGCTGGTTCAATTCCGTCCGCAGCTTATTGAGGGGAATTGTACTAATTTTGGTCTTTTTATCTAAAGCTTTCAGAGCATCTACATACACCTGCACCCCAGCAAAAGCTTGGGCACTAAATTGGGGTGGTTCTTTTTTGTATTGCTGTTCATAAGCTTTGCGAAATGCAGCGTTAATCTCTCCTGGATGTTGGGGACTGTAAGCTTGAGCAATCATCACGCCATCGCAAAGTGCTTTGCATACAGTAAATACATTTGATGTATTCAGACCATTGCCACCAATAATAGTGCCTTTATAACCTAATTCTCGTAGTTGCCGCACCAAGTTACCACCATCAGCAGCTAGACCAGAAATAATGATTAAATCTGGTTTTAAATTCAGTGCATTTGTGGCTTGGGCTTGAAAGTCAGTGTCCGAAGTTTGGAACTTTTGCACTGTAACTAATTCCAGTCCTGAATCCTTGACTATTTTTTGAAATATTTCTGTTTCTGATTTGCTATATGCATCATTTTGAGCATAAAAAACTGCGACTTTTTTAATATTAGGATTTTGCTTGAGTGCAGCTTTGACTGCATTAGGCGCAACGATAGAAATTGGTGCTGATACACGTCCAATATATTTACCAACTTCTGGAATTCCTTTAGCAGTATTTGATGGGCCCAATACTGGCACTTTGGCACGTTCGGCGATAGGGCCGGCGCTAAAAGCTTGTTGTGATAAAGTTGGACCTACAATACCTACAACTTTATCTTTGTTAATCAATGTTTGGAAAGCGTTAATGGCACTGTTTTCATCACCACCGGCATCTTGGAAAACTAATTTAATTTTTGTGCCATTAATGCCACCTTTTTCATTAAAATACTTTTCAGCAATTTTTACCCCAGCCACTTGCTCTTGACCAAGTAATGCCACGTTACTGGTTTGTGCTACGGCAATACCAATGGGAATAGGAGCAGATACACCTGTTGTTGCTGAGGTATTAGTTGCTGTGTTAGTATCGGTATTACTTGTAGTATTTGTACTAGTATTGTTGCCGCCACATGCTGTTAGCAAGACGGCGCAAGAAGCTAAGAATGCAGTTGTACGACCAATAGTTTTTTTCATAAAGTATATATTCCTTTAATCTATTTATTTGACCACATACAGGTACACTTTCCAAGTAGTTGCCTGTGGTCAAATAATAACGTGAGAGGATGTTACTTGTGGATGTGTATGAATAGATGCTGTCTCAGTTAACCAAGTGAGGCGATCGCTTCTCGGATTGCAGTAGCGATCGCTTCTTCAGGAATAACATCAGCGAATTGCTGACCTTGTAAAACCAAAAGCTGTTTAAACACAGGGTCTTTTTCTGCTTCTGTTAAAAGCACTTGCTTAATCAGTTCCGCTTGAGTTCCAGCTGTGGTAGCCACGTTTTGTCCTTGGAGTTGGGCAAGTAGATTTTGTACAGTTGCCTTTAGTTGTACTTGATCGGAACTATTAGCAACGATCTTACGAAGTTGATCGGCAGCTTCATGATATTCAATTTGCCCAGAGCCAGACAAGTTGGTGATTGTGCTACCAGTAATCCAGAAATTATTACCAAAACGTTTACTAATTTCTTTAATTGCCTCTGTTTGGTTTTCGACAATTCCTAGTAATCTGTTAATTTGCTGTTCTTTAGCAGCAAGTAATTGCTGTAACTGTGTATAGGAACCATTCAGGCGTTTCTCTACTTCTTGGGTAGGGACGTTCTCGTTATGAGTCACCTTCACGACCCACATATCCCCTCGTTTTTCTATTCCTTTGAGTTGTAATCCTAAACCGTCATCTTCTATTTGGAGTTTTTGCAGGGTGAACGCGAAAGCACGCCAGTTCATTCCTTCTTTGAAAACCAATTCAACGACATTACCGACTTCTTGATAGAGGGATTCAAATTCTCTAGGTTCAAAGTTGCGGTCTAATGGGTAGCGATCGCATGGCTTTCCTCGATCGTCTATTTTGCGGTATATATAGTCACATTTGACATTGTCAAAGCGGGTTTGACTGTTGACGCTCCAATCCTGAATGCAAATTCCGGTTAAGTTAGCACCAGTAAAGTCAACGTCTATACATTGAGCATGCACCAAAATTGCATCTCGTAGATCGGCTGCACTCAAATTTGCTCCATTGAGGTTAGTTTCTGTAAAGTTGAAATCTCGCAGAACTGCATTCCGTAAATATGCTCCTTGCAAATTCAGCCAACTAAAATTGCAATCATCACACCATCCCTCTGTTAGTAGTTTTTGCACTTTCGGATTATCTAAGTCTAGATAGCGGTTGTCTACTCTCGCTCTATCTAAACCTTTTACATTTATTAAACAAGTTCTGTAAAATTTATTGCCTCTAAAGTCAGTATTTGCTACTATAGCTTCTGTAAAATCAACACCGCTAAGGTCTAAATTGTAAAAACAAGTACTGCCCCAAGTGCTTAAGGCGATCGCCCAAGATTTTAAAAACAAAAAGCTTGGCTTTGGCTTATTGTTAAAACTCGTAACTTCAGAACTAGCTTTGACAATTGCAAGGCTAAAAATAATTCCCGTAAATATTTTTATAACTGTGAAATCATTAAAACTTAATACTCTTTCTTCAGAAGATTTAGCAACGAAATGGGCAACTATAACTGATAAAAAAATAATCAAAATCGCCATCAGTATTTTTATATATTTATGACGCTCGTTTAATAAAACAAAAACAAGTGAAAAAGATAAACTAATTGTCAAAAAACTGAAAAAACTTATAGCCAAGAAAGAGATAGTAAAAAATAAAAATAGATAATCTAATTTTTTAAATCTTACGAAGGAGGCAATAAATATTATTAAAGCGCTAACAATAGCTTTCCATAAACCACTAGTTAAACTAACGCGGCTTGTCTCGATCAGCCAAATGCTTAATACCACAATTGTATAAATAATGAATAAAAACTTATTGTCCCCCTGAAAGAAAAAAACTAATGAGCGACCTACATAAGCACTCATTACACCGATAAGGCTACCAGCCAAACAAAATAGACTAATTGTGAACAGTAAAAGGAAAAACTTAAAGATGATATGCTGCCCACAAGCTATACGCTGAAGATTAGAATCAAGTGATGCTTGGGAAAACTTTTTCCCATAGTATTTTTTGTAAAATTGACTATTCATAATATTAAATTGATAAGTTTTTGATTAGCCAAGAATATCTAAGGTATTAATAGAGATAGGGAGTAATTGATATGCCTTTGTACAGAATAATGAATAAAATAATTAACCATCTACAAACTACAGAACGTATTTGTCAGGTGGTTAATAACAAAATGATTTGCCAAGTAATCACTGGCAATATACCTCACGTAGGAACAGTATTAGACTTTCCAACAGAAGAAACAAGAATAGATGATGAAAAAATAGCCGAAATTATTAAACTACGTAAACCCGGAACCAAACCATTTCGTTATTTATCTGTTGGCGATCCAAATTATTTACCATTCTCATTTTTAGAACGAGGTTTGAGATGTGGTGCAGCAGTCTGCTTACTAAGGCGTCCGTACTCTCCTCAAGATTTGATGGATATAATTAGAGACTATACTACCGATGAATTTCCTGCAATACTTGATATTCTTTCCCAAGAGCTTGCTATTGAACCAGAATTTTGGCAGAGGTTTACAAAGGTTTCAGAAGCTCTGGAAGATGAAAATTTTAACAATTGCATGACACAAAATCGTGATAAACGAATTTTAGTACCAATTGCTACTGGCTTTCTAGTTGGTAGAAATTATTTATTAACTAATCATCATGTATTGCCCAGTATAGAAGAGGCAGAAGATTTTATTGCTCAATTTCGATATGAAACAGATGAATTAGAACGAGATAATAATTGTGCCAATTATAGGTTCGATACAAGTTTCTTTAAAACGAATGATAAATTAGATTATACTCTGGTCAAACTTCATAGCCTGAGTGAAGAAGAAAGGCTAAAAAATAGGCTATCCTTCTTGGAAGCAGGAGATAATTTTGGGTGGTTATCAATGCAAAAAGAAGATAGACTTATATCACCTACCCTGACTATAGATGACGCCAAACGTATCCAAGAAAAACTTCCAGAAGCATGGAAAAATATTCCAGAAGATTTACAAAACAAGGCAACGATATCTGGATTACCAGGAGAACCTGTCAATATTATTCAACATCCCCGAGGTAGATACAAAGAAATTATCCTATCAGATAATAGAGTGCAAGTAATCTATGAGAATTTCCTAGAATATGCAGCTGATGCTGATTTTGGTTCATCTGGTAGTCCAGTATTTAATGTGCAATGGCAGTTAGTCGGCTTGCATCATGCAGCTTTAGTTGAATCAAACAATGAAGCCAATGATAATTCCTCAGAGACTCAGATAAAAGTGAGGGGAAATGTAGGCATCCGAATTCATCAGATTGTGAAAGATTTAGAAGGACAGGAAGGTACAGAAGATTTTTTAAATGAATTTGTTTACAATCAAGGCAGAACAAAAAGAAAAGTATATATTTTAGCGGGGCGCAAGAGAGAAGATGTATTTGAACGAGAAGAAGATGCAGAAATTGACGCTCAAATCACAAAAGCACTGGGTCAGGAAATTGTTAATATTCTGAAAACTAGTTTTCCCTCTAACTTTAACCCTCAACTTGTTCCTGAAGAGAATCTTAGCAGCCAAGAAGATGCGATCGCATGGATTAACCAAAGAACAGAACAAGACTATAAAGTTGGGGATGTAGCATTAGAAATCTTAACAAACTATGCTTCTCAACCTCCGCAAAAATCTCCATACTCAAAAACTTTTGAAGTCAGAGGAGCAACTGTTTACTATATTCAGTTCAAATCTGAGCGAAAAGCTCATGCTGAAATGTTGTTAAATTCACTAGTGAAGAAAGTACCTGAGCTACCTAATCGAGGAGCACAACCAGACACAGCAGTTATTGTTCAGGGTTTAGATTTCTGTCGTGATATCAAGATGCCCTCTCTAGATTTATTTGTAGGGTACTTAAATAATTCAAAGGATCTGGAACTCCTGAAAAATCGAACTAACGACATAGCCTCAGGAATAGCTAATGGACTGGTTGAATGGAGTAATTACCTATGTCCGCAACCCCAGCAACAAGCGTTGTTAGCCTCACAAAAAAAATATGTTTCTTCAGTACCTGAAATAAAAAATGACAAATGAAAAGATTAAAATCCTAATCCTGGCAGCAAACCCAGTTGATACAGGCAGGTTACGCCTCGATGAAGAAATGCGGGAAATCTACGAAGCCTTGGAAAGAGCCAAAATGCGAGATCAGTTTGAAATTATCTCGCAGTGGGCAGTGCGCCCTAACGATTTGCTACATGCCATAGTCAAGCATAAGCCACAAATTGTTCATTTTTCTGGACATGGAGCCGGAATTGAAGGATTAGCCTTAGAGGATGACTCAGGGCACATGCAGCTTGTCAGTACAGAAGCTTTAACGCAGCTATTTAAACTGTTTAAAGAGAAAATTCAGTGTATTTTGCTCAACGCCTGCTATAGCGAGGCTCAAGCTGAGGCAATTCACCAACACATTGACTATGTAATTGGGATGAATAAGGCAGTTGGCGATCGCGCCGCAATCAGATTTGCTGAGGCATTTTATCAAGGATTGGGCAACGAACTATCAATTGAGGATGCCTATGAACTTGGACGGGTTGCCATTCAACTAGCAGGCATTCCAGAGTCTCTCACTCCCATCCTCAAAAATCTACCAAAACCGACTGCTGAAAATCAAACCAGTTCTCAGCAGGAGCAAAAACAAGCAAAATCCGAAGAAATTTCACCTTTTAGCAACGTTTTTAATATATCAGACAGCAACATCAAAAACGTTAGTGGCTCAGGAACAATCAATTATCAAGAGTTTTCTAGCTGATGGTAATTGGCTTTTGACCCTCAACTTGTGGTAATACTTGACCAATTATACAAGTCTGTTCATAACCAAAGGCTTTAAGTGTAGCTAAACAGCTATTAGCTTCTTCTTCGGGAATGGAGGCTAAAAGACCACCAGAGGTTTGCGGGTCAAATAATAAAGGAAAATTAGAGTGAGATTCCCATTGTCCCAAGTTAGAAATATAACGTGAAGCACGCAAATTTTCTGGATGCAGTGAGCTAACAATCCCTTGTTGTACTGTTTCTCTTGCGCCTGCTAAAACTAGGATCGCTTCCAGTTGCAACTCCACCGCTACACCACAAGCTTGCACCATCTCCATTAAGTGTCCCAACAAGCCGAAGCCTGTTACGTCAGTGCAAGCCGTTGCCCCATATTGTAATAAACATGTAGCCGCAGCCTGATTTGACAACAGCATTGACTCCACCGCACCATCAATCCAACCACCTTTAGCTTGGCGACGCATGTCAGCAGCAAATAATGTCCCAGTTCCCACGGCTTTAGTTAAAATTAACACTTGCCCTGGTTGCATACCACTTTTACGCAGCAACTTGTCAGGATAAGCTAAACCATTGCAAGATAAGCCAAATCCGAGTTCCGCGCCTTCAGTTGTGTGCCCCCCAATCAGAGGTGCTTGTGCTTGATTTAGCACCTTTACCGCACCAGATAATAGCTGATAGAGGGTTTCTTCGACTTTGGCTGGTGCAGCGTAGGGAATGGTAGCTATAGCCAAGGCACTTTGCGGTAAAGCCCCCATTGCAAAAATATCACTCAAGCAATGATTGGCGCTGATTTGCCCAAAAATATACGGGTCATTAATCAAACTGCGAAAATAATCTATCGTCTGCACCATTAATTGATCGGCTGGCACTTGTACCACCGCTGCATCATCTGGTGTGTCCAAACCAATGATGATATCTTTTCTGTCTTCCCCTAGAGGTTGTTCTCGCTTGATGCGGTAGAGGACTTTCTCTAAAACTGTACTACCCACTTTAGAACCACATCCAGCACAGCGCATTACTTTGTCCTTTGTCATTTGTCCTTTGTCATTTGTCATTTGTATTTTGTTATTGACCAATGACATTTCTGGAAGATTACTGAACCGTTTCATAAAGCGACGGTCGATCCAATCTTTCCACAGCCACAATAATTTATGAGGTGGCAAGGTCAAAAAGCCGCGTGTGGCGATCGCTTTGCCATCGCCAGTACCTATTAAACTTAAATATTGTTTCTGCGGTTTATAGGGTTTGAGAGATTTTCCTAGTAAAAATCGGCGTAAATTCTCAAATAGTGGCTTCCCTTGCCGAACAGCAAAAACTCCTGCTTTCGGACGCGGATGATTTACCATCGTGGCAATATCCCCCGCTGCAAATATGTGTGGGTGGGACACAGATTGCAATGTGTCATTGACCAGAATAAAGCCCTGCTCGTCAGTTGCCAACCCAGCTGCTTTAAACCATTGTGGTGCTGATGCTTGTGTCACCCAGAAAATGCGATCGCACTCCACTGTTAACCCAGATTCACACACAATCTTATATTCCCCCCTCTCCTTATATTCCCCCCTCTCCGCAAGCGGAGAGGGGCTGGGGGTGAGGTGCTTTGGTTCTACTTTACATACACTTTCCCCTAAGTGCAGTTGAATACCGCGTTCAATCAAAAGTTGCTTGACCACACGCCGCACTGACCGATGATAACTAGGCATTAGTTCAGCATCTCGCTGGAATAAATGAATTTCTAAAGCCTCCCTTTTGAAGGAAGATTCGGGGAAATCTCCAAAATCTGGAATGGATCGAAACTCCGATCCCATTTTTCGATCAAGTACCCAGTCCCCCTTTGGGTTCGCCAGTCCCCCATCTGGCACCAAGCCCTTACGAGTTCGGAATTGCTCATGGAGGAAACCACGGCGACGGCGCTTAAAGTTCGGACGCTCTTTCCGCACCCGCGCCTCCCCAAGACCGCGTTCCTGACCAAGACGGGAAGTGTTCTCACCAGTAAAGAGTCCCCAATCCCTAGTACCCTTTATATGTGCTTGCATTGATAGCGACAACTCTACACCACCAGCCCCTCCACCGACAATGGCAATCTTTAATGATTTTTGCGGTTTTTCTGCTAAATTTTTTAATAGCTGATCCCAATGTTCTAGTAATTTTGATACTGGTTTTGCTCCAATTGCGTATTCTGCTGCTCCTGGTACAGAAATCGTCGCTGGAGTACTACCAATGTCAATTGACAGCACATCAAATGCTACTTCTGGGCGGTTAGCACAAATAACTTTTTTATTTTCCAGGTCAAGACCAACTACTCGGTCTATATATAATTGCGCTTGAGCAAAGTTTGTGCTTCGTCGCAAGTCAATATGACATTCATCATGGCTATAAAATCCGGCAATATGACCTGGTAGCATTCCAGAGTAGGGTGTATCATTTTTTTCGGTAATTAAAGTTAATCGCACTCCCGGAAGAGGTTTCATGCCAAACATCAAAAGCGCAATTGCATGACTGTGACCACCACCAATCAGAACTAAATCTTGGACTATGGGCTGTAAATTTTGTTGCATATTAATACTTTGATAAATGCTTTGTATACCCTCCTCTATCTTCCATTTTGGAAAAAGATAAGGAAAAACTTTTATTTTTTGCTGATATGTGGTAATAATCCTCAATCAGTTTTTTAACAAGAAGCTTATTGAAGGATTATTCGCAGTAATAGGGAAAATCATGGCATTTATCGTGATTTATAGCGAAATAATCCTGCTATTATTTCCAAATCAGTTTCTATTGGCTTATAACTGACTTGCTGGGAGAAAGTGATTTAGAAACTTCTAAATAAAAAAATATTCAATCGCTCGCAAAACAAGGAGGACAAGGAGGACAAGGAAAGGGGCAAGAAGTCATATTGGATGCATGAGTTGGATAATTTATTTTTTGGAGTTCTCCGATCCCGAGTCTGCCTAGCCTTGTACTTTTTAAGTAGACTACTTGCAGAAGTCGGGAAAGGGGAAAGGTAAAAGGGATTGGTTTTTTTCTTTTCCCTTTTCCCACCTTTTGCAAAAGTCAAACAATTTTGGATTTTAGATTTTGGATTTTGGATTGAAGAGGCACGGGTGGCTCTCATAGCGTAGCCACACAGAGTGCCGTCTCACCGATAAATCCGGGGGCTTGTACCATCAAAGAATGATTGGTCACTTTTGCAAGAGGTTCAGAGGGGTTTTTTTCTCCTAAACTCCCACGGGTGCTCACAATCAACAACTAACATCCAACGAACAACAGATAACAGATTCTTGATTGTGCCTTTTGATAGATATTGATATTTAGTGACAAATGGTATACTCTTTTTTTTCAATATTGTACGTAATAATTCTGTGTAGTGAGGATTACTATTGATATGTCTGAGATGTCTGGCAGGAAGACAGACGCATTAAAAAGTTGGTTGATAGCAATCACACTCCTGTTTAGTTTATCACCGACTATAATTTTCTTTGCTGTCTCAAAATTTGAGGGATTGTCAAATGAACAAAAAGTTGTTAACAGAAATCAAGCATTAAATACAACAGCCACATTTTTTCTAGGATTGGCTGTTATGGTTAATGCTTTCTATGCAGCCAAGCGTACCGAAGCAATGCAAAAAAGTGCGATCGCTGCTGAAAAAAGCAATGAAATTGGCATCAAAAACTTACAGCTAGCGCAAGAGCAGTTGATTGCAGAACGCTGGATGACAGCGGTGACTCAACTCGGGCATGAGGATGTAGCAACACGGACAGGGGCAATTTATGCCTTAGAAAAAGTAGCCCAGGATTCACCACAAGAATACTGGACAATTATGGAAATCCTCACTGCCTTTGTGCGAGAAAATGCTGGCATCAAGATAGATCGGGAAAACTCTGTTGAGGAACTCGCAAAAATAGCAAGAATTTCCACAGATGTACAAGCAGCCCTGACAGTAATTGGCAGACGCAATCCGCAACAAGACCGAGAAAATCAAAAACTCGATCTACGCAATACAGATATCAGACGAGTAGACTTGACAAATGCCAATTTGCAACGTCTAGACTTGCGGGGAGCAAACTTGATTAAAGCAGACCTGCGGAAAGCTAACTTGTTTGAGACAGACCTCGAAGGTGCTAAACTTTGCGGCACAGTTCTTTATGAAGCCAATTTGCAATCATGCAATCTGCAAGAAGCCAACCTCTGTGGGGCAAATTTAAATAAAGCCAACCTCTGTGGGGCAAACTTGCGGTCTGCGAATTTATCTGGAACTAGTTTGCGTGCTGCCAATTTCTCAGGAGCAAACCTGTACAAGGCTAACTTGCAAGGAGCAAACCTAAAAGTAGCTAATCTCTCGAAAGCCAAGTTGTTTCTTGCCAACTTGCAAGGAGCAAAGCTTGGTAAAGCCAACTTACAACTGACAGGATTAATAGGTGCAAACCTCAGCCAAGCTAACCTAAATGGAGCTAATTTGCAACAAGCAAATTTGAACGCCGCCAAACTCGAATATACAGAGGTATTTTTTGCTAATTTCTGTGAAGCCAGCCTTAGAGAAGCGGATCTTTCAGGAGCAAACCTGATGGGAACAAACTTGCAAAAAGCTATGTTCCATGAAGCTAATCTCTGCGGTGCAAATCTCATGGGAGCCGATCTGTTCGGAACAAATCTGTGTGATGTCAAGCTAGCAGGGGCAAACTTGACAGGAGCCAAAAATTTGCAATCACAGCAGATTAGGTTTGCAGTAGGCGATCGCACAACCGTTCTACCAGCCTATTTGGAAACTCCTGTACATTGGATGCGTTCCGAATATTCACATCAATCTGCTTCTGAAGCAGAATAAATAACTTTTGGGCAGCACAATCCCGATAACTACCTAAAGCTTTCTTAACGCAAAAATCAATTTTTCTAGCATATCACCTTTTCAGGGTGCTTCCCAAAATATAAACTTACGTAAATATTCAATGTAAAATTTTAAATTACTTCATAAATATCAGAACCTCGCACTCAAGACTTTATCTCTGATGCATCGATAAGACTAGCAGGCTGGCAAGGATGCCTATAAGCTCTTTTAGATAAGACTTTCAGTATTTTTATTTTTGAGATTTTTTTAAAAAGAGATGATGAGTATTGTGGAAGCGTTAGTTGAATTCCGAACAGATCAGGTAATAAAAAGTTAAATAAGCTGACGGATGGTTCCGGTTTTGTTAAAAAATATATGAAGAAGTAAACCAGGGTGCTATGAATCCCATCTTCTCGAAGGATTACTCGACCGCTTCCAAATCACAAAACTAGTGATTCTGTCCAGAATATCGACCTGACAAAGTTGTCTCTAATGGAATTCAAAGCATGGCTATCATAGAAGTAACTACTGCCGCAGATAGTGGAGAAGGTTCTTTACGAGCAGCGATCGCATCTGCCGAAGCAGGAGATACCATCAAGTTTGCTTCCAGCCTCTCCAACCAAACTATCAAACTCAACAGTGGGGAGCTTAGCATTACCAAGAATCTGACCATTGATGGAGGAGGTGCCGCAAATTTAACGATTAGCGGCGAAAATGCCAGTCGAGTATTTGATCTAGAGAAACAAAGCAATGTTACGCTACGAAACCTAAACATCGCCAACGGTAAGACGACGAAAGAAGGTGGTGGTATCAGAGTCGATTTCGGTGGCACTATAACGGTAGACAATTGTCAATTCAGCAATAATCGCGCTGGTAAAGGCGGAGCCATCCATCTTGGTTTAAATGGTAAGGCGACAGTGCTGAACAGCCGCTTTGACAGCAACGATGGAACCTTAGCAAAATCTCCGTTCAGCGCTGGGGCGATCGCCACCGCTGGTGTCGGTGTATTAACTGTCAAAGGTTGCGAATTCACCAATAACAAGGGAATAAATGGCGGAGCGCTGTATAGCATACAGGGTGAGTTGACAGTAGAAAAATCAGTCTTTCGTAACAACAGTTCAGAACATGGAATGGGTGGCGGCGCTATATTGGCCGATGGAGCAGACCCGAAAGGAAATAAAGCCATTGAGGGAGGTACAATTGCCATCCGTGATAGTCGCTTTGAAGGGAATCAGACCAAAGGTGAAGGCGGCGCAATCATGTCCTGGGGTTACAATCCAGACGAGATAATTATTGAGGACAGCACCTTCGTTGGCAACTCAGCAAAATTCAGCGAAAAAGGGGTCGCACGAGGGGGTGCGGTGCGATCTCACGGCAAACTAACAGTTAAGAACAGCACCTTTGCCGACAATACTTCCGACAACCAAGGTGGAGCTCTCTGGTTAGATGGACCCCATGAAATAAATCTCATCAACAGCACCTTGTCTCAAAATAAGGCGATCAAAGATGCGGGTGGGGCAGCGTTCATTAGCAATGGCGAAAATGTTCCTGTCAACATTGTCAATACCACCATTGTCAAAAACGATGCCGGACGGGCTTGTGGGGCAATTTGGTTCGGACATAAGAATAAGCCTGTAAAACTTACCAACTCAATTGTTGCTCACAATACGTCAGCTACTCGGTTACAACAACAGGTTGTGTTTCAATTACAAGATGGTGGCGGCAACATCGAATACTCAGAAGATGAGATAGCTAATCAAGTTGTAGCGGGTAGTAAGAAGGTTGACCCTCTTGTTGGAGATTTACAAAATATTGACGGGCATCTAGTACATAAGCTCGCATCAAACAGCCCCGCCATCAATGCTGGTAAAAAAGGTACCGGTATACCCACTATAGATCAACTGGGAGTGGAGCGAGATGGTACACCAGATGCTGGAGCATTTGAGGTGGTTTCTAGTAAACCTGCCGAGGTGCTTTCCAGTAACAGTACTCAACCTAGCACATCTTCAGGACAGAATCAGTCCAATCCCAATTCAACCAGCACTGTCATGGGTACTTCGCTCATTAAGGGTGATGAACGTAATGACAACCTCAAAGGCAGTGAAAGCAACGAAAAATTAGTTGGTAACAATGGTGGCGATACTATCAATGGTAACGGAGGAAATGATGTCTTGCTTGGTGGCAATGACAATGATTTCTTAAATGGTGGTAATGGTCAAGATATCCTAATTGGTGGCAATGGTAAGGATGTCCTGATTGGTGGAGCAGGCAAGGACAAGTTTTCTTACGAAAACTTTTCGCAAAGGGGTGATACCGTCTTCTATTTTGAACCGACAAAAGACGTGATTGATATTAGCAAAGTTTTGAATGGATCTACATCTTCCAGCCGCAAATCTTTCCAGGAATACGTACAACTAAAGCAAGTCGGCTCTGACACGGTTGTTAACGTTGACGTAGATGGTAGCCTCAACCGCAATAATTTTCAGGAACTTTTGAAGCTGAAAAACGTTACAGCTAGTAGTTTGACTGAGAATAACTTCGTTTTATAACAGTTTTATAAGGCAGGAAAGGTTAAGAGGCCATTTAACCTTTTCCCTGCTTATACAGCAGATTTCAAGTGAATCAAGTACAGTTAGCAAATCCCTCACCCTCTTTCCCTCTCCCAATATTGGGAGAGGGATGTCCGTCAAAAGTGAGGGTGTACTTCATTTCCATGCAAAGTGCTGTATCTATTGCGGTATAAGCCAGACAGCTTGCACAGGACAGGCGAGACACTCCGAAGTTTGAAGCGGAGGAAGCCTCCGCTTTAACTTCTCTCCATTCCACAAGAAAATCATAATGCGCCAAATTACTCCGGTCACGCTACTACAATGCGTTTAAGTCTTGTTAAGAATTTTTCGGGAAACAGTTTCCAGTAGCAGTGACTGAGATGAATGTAAAAAGAAGTGGTCTCCTGGCAGCATATGCAATGAGAAAGAAGCACTGGTTTGTTCCTGCCATGCTTGGATGTTCTCACGGCTGACTTCTTGGTCTTGCAAACCGCCAAAAGCAGTGATAGGACAATCTAGCGGCGGTTTTTGGGTATAAACGTAAGTTTCTAAGACTGCAAAATCTGCCCGGAGAATGGGAAGAAATAATTGCATGAGTTCGTCGTTTTCCAACAATGCTTGTGGAGTACCGTTGAGACGACGCAACTCTTCAATGAATTCAGCCTCTGGTAAAGCGTAAATTGGTGGCTTTTGGTCAGCAATTTGAGGAGCCCTGCGACCAGATACATACAGATGGTTTGGAACCATATCATACTGTTTGCGGAGTAGACAAGCTAATTCAAAACTAATGAGTCCACCCATGCTGTGACCGAAGAAAGCAAATGGTTTGTCTAAGTTTGATTTGAGAACGCTAGCCAATTCTTCGACTAGAGGCTCTAATCGATTAAATGGAGATAATTTCATCTGCATTCCTCTTCCAGGAAGTTCGATCGCACAAACTTCAACTGTTCCAGGGAGATTGTCTGACCAACGACGAAAGATATTAGAGCTTCCACCAGCGTAGGGAAAACAAAATAACCGTATTTTGGCATTAGGATTGGGTTTGGGACAAATCACCCAAGAGTTGAAATTTGAAGTATTTGGCATTAAAGGCTCCGTGCTGTTTGGCAATGCGATATTGTCTGTTGCTGTCATCAAAAACTTGTTAGCAGCAGAGGAGGTAAAGAGCTTTAAAATACAAAACTCCTCATTCGCACATCTTTAAATTTATCTAATTGCACAAAAATATAAAAATGAAACGCCGACACGCTATTCACAATGCTGCGATCGCTACAGTCACTACTGCCACCTTCGCACCCTGTGCCAGAACTAGTACATCTGGTGGGCTAAAAACCGGACTGCCAAATGTCCGGTGATGAATGGCAACAAGCTAGCCCAAGTCTTTGAGTGCTGTTAAATTTCTTTAAAGATGGAGAGCGAGTTTAGACCATACATGCTTTCTTACACAAAAGAAGTTTTTTCATAAAAAGTTAATATTATTGTAATAAAACTTAGAGCGAAAAATATCCACCAAACTAAATAGTGATTAGGTTTTCAAAAATTAATTACCAATTGCCTAATAAGAGTTTTTACTTTTGACTCATGCCTTGCAGAACTAACCTAATGGCATAAACTAAATCTACCTTGGTAGAGAGGCTAAAGACTAATACATAGTTGAGGATGGTATTTAGAACTTTAGAAACTCTATTTCTGCTTTTTAGGTGAAAACAATGACGGGAAACTTGTTAGCTGCCTTAATCACAGCTTTAAGCTTGTTAATTGTTGATTTAGTTGTTCCTGGTGTTGATATTGCTAATTTTCCAGCAGCTTTAATTGCTGCGCTAGCTATTGGCTTAGTCAACGGTTCTGTGAAGCCAGTTCTATCCGCCCTATCCTTACCACTTAACTTCTTATCCTTTGGAGCATTTTCACTCATTGTTAACGGCATTTGTTTCTCGCTCGCAGCATTTTTAGTTCCTGGATTCAGCGTTCATGGAGTTTTAGCTTTTCTTCTCGGTCCTGTAGTTCTGTCTTTGTCTAGTACTTTCATCAACAATTACTTCGCTGAAAGAAATCTGGCTTTGAAAAGCAGTGAAGAAACAAAATCTAAAGCTGAATTACCCTCCAGCTAACTATCAGTATTCAGCAGAACAGACGCGAGCGATCGCGTCTACAAAAGCAGCAAATCAAGATGATGGTTGGAAGAAAAATACCAAAGTAAAATAATTCCTAGGATGGAGTTAGTAGTTCGGTTAATTTCCGAAAATAAAAAACAGAAAGAAACAAAATAGAAAAAATAGCAGCAGAAATACCATGAAATTACTTCGTTATCTCCTCGGTTTCTTATTACCTCCTATTGGTGTTTTCATGACATATGGAGTAAGTACAACTTTGTTTATTAATATTTTACTTACTCTTCTCGGTTGGCTTCCCGGCGCTATTCATGGTGTTTGGGCAATTGCCAAATACGAAGAAAGACTTAACAGAGAGGTATATTAAGCCTGTGGTGAAGCCTTGATTTAGTCTCTTCATAAATCTTGAGTTTATCCCTTCTCTCTCCTAATTAAGGAAGAGAAGGGATAATTAATTGTTAAAATTCCTCGTCCCTTGTGGGCGAGGAATTTGGTAATGGGTAATCGGTAAAGTGACTAGTACGTCAAAAAAATTCAGGGTGGACATTATCCACCCTATACTTAATAGCTAGTTAACACTTTTTATTTAACAGCTTTATCACTTGGTTCTTTTTCTTTTAGCCAGTCAGCAACAGATAACAATAAATCCCTCAATACTTGTCGTAGCTCATACTCTTTTCTCGCTATGGACGTACCTGCTTCACCAAGTTTTTCTTCTACTTGAGAGTGTTTTTGTTGTACCTGTGCAACAACTTCTTCAGCCTGGGGTCGAGCTTGCTGCAACCAGTTTTTAGCCTGGTCTAGATAATCTTTAACCTCTTCAGAACGTCCACCATAGCGTGCAGCTAAATTAGCTCGAACAATTGCCAGTTGTGCTTGTAATTGAGCGTAGCGTTTCTTTAATAAAGCTACTTCTTCACTATTTTGGATTGCATTGATGGCAGAATCGATGGCAGTTTTAGTTTCAGCAGGTTTTTCGCTACCACTCTCTTGAATCTCTGCTAAAATTCCATCAACTTCTTGTTGAATTTTATTTTCTTCGTCATCCAATTTTGCTTGTAGCTGTTTAACTTCTGCCTGAGTTTTAGCAATGGATTCATGGCGTTTACTATTAACAGCTTCCAATGCTCCTTCAATTGATGCCGTCACTTCTTCTTTAAACTCGCCACCTTTTGCTTGCAAGTTCTCAACTACAGTAGAGATGGCATCTCTAACAATAGTCCGAAGTTCACCGGAGCCTTCTTTAAATTCAGAAACAACCTGAGAAACTGCGGATTTGACAATTTCGCGAATTCGCTCTGCTCTTAATTGCCCAGTTTCTTTTGCTTGTTGGAGGTCAGTTTTAATTCGTTCTTTGATATTGTTAGACATCTTTTAGATAGGTTTGGATTTAACTAATTTGGATAGAAATTCATAGGAGCACTATGCCACACTGATATTGTGGCGTAGGCTTTTCTGAAGCAGTACTTCCTTTAGATAGAAAATCACCAACTCAAAAACAGCTTACTTCCAAAGGTATAGATCCATAGAAACTAAAATACTTACATCTATACTTCTAACAGCAGTCTCAAGTAGCACAATGAAATATGGGTAGTGTTCAACCTATATGAATCTGATTAGTGAAAAAATATTTTAATGATTAATATGTATGCGTAAACTCTACACTTGGCGATCGCTCATAAATAGGGAAAAATAAAGATCGCCTACAGAATCTATAATCCTTACCAAACATAGTATTGCTCAAAATTGAGCAACTGTAAAAAAATGAGCGAACGGACAGTCTAAATTTTCTTTTTGACCACAAGTTGGTATGACTGTGGTGAGGAGTATCGAAGATAAAAAATACTGGAGTTTAGTCTCAACTCCAGTATTAGCGATCAACCCTAAGATTTTGAGGTTGTCAATTACTTAACCGGTGTTTTAGTTTGATGTATTAAATACAACATCAACCCAGTAGTTAGCCGACTGATAGGTGGAAGTTGGGAAGGCAGGGGTGGCGCTATAAGTATAAACACCATTGGGTCCACTCTCTCCATTACGCAGAGCATGTAGTGGTGGTTTATCCACACCGGAGTTGGCAAAGTACCCTACATCTTGAGAGTAGCGTCCAACAGTGGTGTGGTAAGAGGCTACGTAGACTGTATTGGCGGTAATTGCCACAGGTGTAGCAAAGTTCACCTGTTGCCAACCAGAGGCAGTTTCGTTGGTAAATGTCGCCCGTGCTAGTTCTTGACCGCTACTAGTCCACAAGACACCGACGTGGGTGCCAGTATTTTGTGGTCCCTTGTAGAAACGAATCCCAGTAATGTTGCCATTGACATCAGAGCGGAACTTCACACCCAAATTCACTGCTGACGAGTCATTTTCTGTGATTAACGCAGGAGTCGCCGAGTCATCCCAGATGCTCACTGATGATGTGTTAGTTGTAGTGAACGACCAAGTGTAGTTTTGTGCGAGGGCATTACCTGCCTGATCTTTGACTCCAGTCGTGCCGCCTTTGATAGTGGCTGTATAGGTAGTAGAAATTGCTAGTGTACTGCTCGGTGTCAGTGTAGCTGTGTTGCTTGCCGCATCATAGGTGACGGTGCCGGTCACTAATGTGTTGTTTGGGTCACGCAACTCAAAGTTGCTAGTGCTTATTGTTGCAGCGTCCATTGCCTCACTGAAAGTGGCTTTGACAGTTGTACCTGTGCTGACGTTTGTTGCACCGTTACTTGGAGTTGCCGAAGTCACTGTCGGCGGAGTCGTATCGTTACTACTAACTGTGACATTAACTTCATTTCCAGGTGTTTCTATGTTGCCACTATCATCGATCGCGCGACTCTTAATGGTGACTGTTCCATTTGTAGTAGGTGTCAACCAAATGTAGCTCCAACTAGCACGACCATTAGCTGGATGCCATGTCGCCCCCCCGTCAACTGATACCTCAACACCACCAACAACACCACCAATGTCACTGGCCGCACCACTAATTGTTATCTGGGTACCAGCCTGCACAGTCGCACCAGCTGTGGGCGAGGTAATGGTTGAGGTGGGAGCGGTAGTATCACCAGAGGCGGTGGCTAGTTGCAGACCAGACTGTAACGTAGCGGGTTGCACACCCATATCAGCAAACAGGTTTACAGTTGCCTGCTGCATTCGCACATCTGGTGTTGTTGTACCGCGATCGTGATTTCCATCCAGACCCCAAGGCCACTGTACCGTCCCGGAGCCGAACACCAAGGCACTGTTACCAGTACTACCACTGTATTTGTACAGTGTCAGATGGTGGGTGGCTGTACCAGACCTAAAAGTTGATCCGTAATCCTGTAGAACGGGGGCATTGTTGACAGTGGTCGTTGACATCCGAATTAAGCCTGGGGGTCGCAAGCCGTTGTCGATGTCTTCGTCCCATTCATAACCCAAGGTGCCATTGGTGAGTGTGGCAGTGCTACCTGGCAAGAGGTTAGCAATGCTGGTATTGCGCCATAAGCGCATTTGGCCGTCTGCTGCTGGCACTTGGATCGCAGTGGTCGCCCCAGCGTTGACAGTAAAGAGGGTGCCAGTCAGGGCGTTCTCAGGACGACCACCATCAGCTGGTGGGCTGAAGCGAGGGTCACGCCACGTACCAGTCCAAGTAGGCGGGTCTTCTGGATCGATGATGGCATTGGCATGAGTCTCTTTATAACAGACCAACGTACGATAAGGTGTACCTGACCCATCAATGCTGTTTTCCCAGCGGGTCTTCCAGAAAACCTCGTTGCCACTAAAGAATGCTAGATTGATGCCAGCATCCCGGGCGGCTTCAACTTTCTGGCGTTGTTGGTTAGACCAATACTCGTCATGACCAACCGATAGAAAGACCTTATGATTTTTAATCAAGTCACCACGGCGATCGCTATCCACACCAGTAAAGTAACTAACGTCATAGCCATTAGCCTCTAGCCAACGCACCATCGGGTATTCAGCGTTGAATAACCAATCTGCACCACCATCAACAGAACGAGTGTTGAACGGACGGTTGTAACTCACCTTGTAAGCCCGTCCAACAGGCGATCCAGTGTAAAGGCTATTACCACCGTAACTGTTGTAAGCCAGCCAAGTAGTATCTGAGGTCTGGAAGAGGAGATCGGAATTGCTGGAGTCGTTTCGGACAATAAAGACAATATGGCTTGCTCCGGTTGTTCCATCTTGCCGCACCGCCTTCGCAAAATAAATTCCTGAGGTGGCAGTTGTTGGGATTTGCCACGACGCAGACACTGCCCAGTTACCGCAATCAATTAACCCGGTTGACGAGTTAGTTAAGCAGTTAGGTTGGTTTTGTGGTAGAGGTACAGAAGGTAGAACGGTGTCTACTTTACGAGCACCATTTCCGCCATAGTAGCCCATGCGGTAGATGTCGAGACGGTAATTAGTGGAGTTAGTGTTGATTTTGAAGTTGACTGTCTCACCCAAGTTATAGCTGATATCAGTTGTAAAACCTTGGATGTTTGAACTTCCTGCACCACTGATGTCCCACTCGCTAGGAGGATTCCCTGGTAGAGAGTTCTCCGTGACGATCGGGTTAGTTACGGCAAGCACCCTACGTGTTCCCAGCTGAAAACCCCCATTGAGGTTGATCGCTAGCAGTGCTGTGAATAGTATCACTATCATTAAGCGAATGAGCTTTCTCATACAGTCTCCTTCGCAGCTTGATCGCAGCTGACAGGCAATAGCAACTCACCAGACATCTTGCTTTTCATTGATAAATTAGTTCTCCATTCAACTCTGGCAGTCTGCCAATAGAAATGAGTGGGGGAAGCGATGGCTGAAATGCTTTTCATGTCATGACTCTAAAAATAAATCACTGCACAAAATTGTTTGATGAGCCACTAGGTAGTTCATCGCGCTAATTGAGAGGCTTCTAAGAAACCCGGTTTATTAGGAAACCGGGTTTTTGGGTTATACAACCTAATCAAAATCAATTTTTTGAGTGGTGAACATAGTTGGTAGTAAGCATTACTCTGACTAAAAGCGGCTACGCGTCTACAGTACTTACTACCAAAGCATTCACGCTAATATGGCTAGCTACTAGTTAGTCGTATTAAATACAACATCAACCCAGTAGTTAGTTGACTGATAGGTGGAAGTTGGGAAGGCAGGAGTGGCGCTATAAGTATAAACACCATTGGGTCCACTCTCTCCATTACGCAGAGCATGTAGTGGTGGTTTATCCACACCGGAGTTGGCAAAGTACCCTACATCTTGAGAGTAGCGTCCAACAGTGGTGTGGTAAGAGGCTACGTAGACTGTATTGGCGGTAATTGCCACAGGTGTAGCAAAGTTCACCTGTTGCCAACCAGAGGCAGTTTCGTTGGTAAATGTCGCCCGTGCTAGTTCTTGACCGCTACTAGTCCACAAGACACCGACGTGGGTGCCAGTATTTTGTGGTCCCTTGTAGAAACGAATCCCAGTAATGTTGCCATTGACATCAGAGCGGAACTTCACACCCAAATTCACTGCTGACGAGTCATTTTCTGTGATTAACGCAGGAGTCGCCGAGTCATCCCAGATGCTCACTGATGATGTGTTAGTTGTAGTGAACGACCAAGTGTAGTTTTGTGCGAGGGCATTACCTGCCTGATCTTTGACTCCAGTCGTGCCGCCTTTGATAGTGGCTGTATAGGTAGTAGAAATTGCTAGTGTACTGCTCGGTGTCAGTGTAGCTGTGTTGCTTGCCGCATCATAGGTGACGGTGCCGGTTACTAATGTGTTGTTTGGGTCACGCAACTCAAAGTTGCTAGTGCTTATTGTTGCAGCATCCATTGCCTCACTGAAAGTGGCTTTAACAGTGGTGCTGATGTTGACTCCTGTGGCACTATTGGTTGGAGTTGTGGAAGCAACCGTTGGCGGAGTTATGTCTGAACCCGTAACGGTGGTGAAGGCTACATCAACCCAGTAGTTAGTTGACTGATAGCTGCTGGTTGGGAAGCCACTAGTACCATATTTATAAACGCCGTTGCCACCACTCACCCCATTACGTAGGGCGTGTAATGGTTCATTGTCAACTCCAGAACTAGCAAAGTAATTGTTGTTAAGGGCGTATCTGCCATTAGGGGCATAATAGGACGCCACGTAAACAGTATTGGCTGTAATGGGTACAGGATTCGCAAAGTTAACCTGCTGCCAACCAGAAGCTGTCTCGTTGGTAAAGGTCGCGGTTGCCAACTTTTGTCCACTACTACTCCATAGAGTGCCTGTATGCGTACCTGTATTGGTACTCCCTTTATAGAACCGAATACCCGTTATGTAGCCGTTGAGATCGGAGCGGAATTTAACGCCCAATTCTACGGCATTAGGATCGCTAGCTGATGGATTCGCTGGTGTTGTGGAACTACTCCAGATGGTACATTCTTGCTGAGAACAAGGTACTGCCGCTGTAGTAAAAGACCAAGTAAAATTCCCTGCCAAGCTATTTCCAACCAGATCTTTGACACGCGGATCGGTTGTTCCACCTTTGAGAGTGGCAGTATAGGTGGTGTTAGCTGTCAAGATGGCATTGGGTTTCAGCATTGCAGTGCGAGTTCCCGCATCATAGGTGATGGTAGCGGCAACGAGCACATTTGACGGATCCCGCAATTCAAAAGTATTGCTGTTAATTGTTGTTGGATCGATCGCCTCGTCAAATATAGCTGTGATGCTTGTTCCGACACTCACATTTGTCGCTGCGTTGGCTGGAGATGTGGAACTAACTGTCGGAGCTGTTGTATCCGGGATGTATGTAGCAACGTAGGAACCAGCGTCGCCGGAGAAGATGGCATACTCAACACCTTTGATTGCCGTTATTGTAGCGGTGACCGAGCTGCCATCACGCCTAATGCTGTTGATATCGAGGATGCCGTTGGCAGAGCGGGTAGGCAACATTGCCTGCAAACCATTTGCACCTGTTCCTTTGTTAATACTGAAGTTCAGGGTGTTGTTACTCCACGACAGTGAGTCGAAGGAGGAAGTATTACGACCGTCGAGCCAGGTCAGCAACTGGCGAGCAGAGATAACCGGGACACTACGGGTTTTTGCAGAGTTAACGACTGCATCGGACACTGATGAGTTGACGCCATCAGTATGAGCGTTAACATCGAAAACACCGTAATAACCCTCTGAACCCAGCGCTTTATCAAGTAGAGTGTCGATGTTATAAGGGTATGACTGCCCCGACTCATCGGTTAACTGTGTATTAGCCTCATAAACATCAATGACGCTCCCATCTTGCTTTGCTAATCGCATTGGCATGCCACTGCCGGTGAAGAATCCCGGACGGTTTTGAACCCAGCTAGGTGGCCAGTAGTAGTAGGTAGTATTGAGCCGCATCCCTTTGCTTACTTCCACTTCTGGTGTGGTAGACCAGTCACTCCACACTAGGCAGTGCTGCCTTTGGGTTGCCGGAGCAGGTAAGCTAGGGAACTTAGTGCTAAAGTTATTCAGTTGCTGTGTGTATAAAGACTCAAGTGAAGAAGGCGTAAAATTTCTACAGCCGGTATCGAGATGCAACGAAATTTCAAAGCCATCTGCATTGTAGGTAGCTGCTGTGGCATCATTAAACGGTACACCGGTATATACGTATGATGTACCCCGAATACACTCCCAATTGTCTACTGAACAACCAGCTGGGCTCTGGGCTTTAAATTGGTCAAAACGACCTATGGTACCTCCATTCGCATGATCGTCGCCTGTCATCAGTACAACCGCTTTTTTACCGCGTGGGAAGTACCAGAAGCGGGGTAGCGGTTTCTTAGCCTTGTTTATTTCGATAATCAAATTTGCCAGCAGTCGCTGTTGTTCATCAGCTTGGGGAATAGCAACTTTATTCAGGTCTACCCAGTCTGACTGCGGGTCGAAACTGGCGTTGCCGAAATACAAGTCATCTGAACGAATAGGTGAGAACCCATCACGTTCCTGACCAGCCCAAGCAGGATTACCCTGGCGCGTATAAACTATTGAACGCGCTAAGTCGTAGGTAAAGGCGGCAGCATGACCGCCATTGCTGCCTATGCTACGCAACGTTACAGCTGGGTTGGTAGTTGCTGTTGTCGCGTTTGTGTAAAGGTTTGCCAGACTGGAAGCACCGTTCAGATTGTAGCGATCGGCAGTTCCGTGAAACTGGATAGTCTGGTTTACAAGACCATTACCAGAAGCTTTTGAAGTGTCTATAAGCAAATAGGCATTTGAAAGTGTGCTTCCTGCATCGGCTAGCCCAAGTAAACTAGCAAGCTGCTTGTCAGGGCGCATTGCGATCAGATTGCCACCACCATTTACCCAATCGCTGAACATTGTCACCTGATTAGGGGTGAGTGCCATCTCAGCGAGAATGATAACATCATAGTTGCCTAGTGTCGCTGCCGAAACAGATGAAATATCGCTGACGTTGAAGTAGTTAAGCCCTTCATTTCGTAGAATCTCGGCGTAATATTCACCAAAGCGGTTGGAAGAACTAGTTACAACTAAGATTGGTCCACCTGGAGGTGATGGTATAGAGGCAATGAGTGTCCTATCAACAGGACTAATAGTGTCTTCCTTAACCGAAGCATTGGGTTTCTCGATTTTCAGACTCTTTTGTTTTCCTGGTTGTTCGCTTTTCTGTTTAGCAGGTAAGTTTAGGGCCTTTTTCTGTTGACCCTTTGCTAGATCAAACACGATGACATCACCTTCTATTCCTGCACTGGCTAAGGTGTTAGGATCTGTCGGATTAAAGGCAAGTGCGGTAATCAACTTTTTATTTCCTTGGAGAGAGCCGCGTGGTCTACCACTTGGCACTTCCCACAAGAAAACTTTGTTGTCATCACCCGCACCTGCCAAGATTTTTCCATCCGTGCTAAAGGCAACCGTCCTTACCCGTTTGGTAGGACCGCGAAGAATTTGGAGTTGCATACCTTTGTCTGCATCCCAAAGTCGGACGCTACCATCTGCGCTTGCACTTGCTATTAACTTTTCATCAGGACTGATAGCTACTCCAGTAACTTCATCAGAGTGTCCTAGTAGAGTTTGAATTTGTCTACCAGTCGTTACGTCCCAGATGATAATACGTTGATCTTTGCTTCCACTAACCAAAGTTCTACCATTAGAACCAAAGGCGAGGCTGTTGACAAAGTCAAGGTGTCCTTCTAACAGTCGAAGCAGCTTGCTAGATTTCTCATCCCACAAGGCGATACGGCTATCTTCACCTCCACTCGCTAGAATACTGCCGTCTGGGTTAGTAGCGATCGCCCTGGTTGGATTTTCGTGTCCCCGAAGGATCTTAGTTTCTTTTCCAGCGCCTACGTCCCAAACTCGGACAACGCTATCCCTAGCTACACTTGCCACTTTGTTTTTATCTTTCGGGTTGAAGACGACTCCAGTAACAGGTAAATCCTCTTCTTCTGATGACAAGGTTTTACTCACTGTTCCGGTCGCTACATCAAACACCACTACCCGACCATCTTCAACTCCACTCGCTAGAGAACTACCATCCGAACTAAAGGCGATCGCCCCAACTCTATTCGGATTCTTGGATGTGTCTTGAGCTACTGTATAACTTACGATTTGATCGAGGAAGAATACCAGTAGCAAACTACAACAAAATATGGATATGTATTTTAAAAATCGCCTCATGGTTTCATATCCTTTCAGCCTTTTTATTCTTTTGGTTTCAGTAAAAGATGCTGCTACTAGCAGTTGTTAGCTGTTATTAGCCGTACTTTTTGGGCTTTTGACCAGTAGCAAAATATTCGCAAGCAACACAAGCAGGGCTAGCATGTTGTCAATAAGCATTGCTTAACCCACTTCAAGGTCATCTCAATTTTTTGATTAGAAATAGGCAAATAAATATGTAAATCTTTTTTATCGCTTATGATACGAGAATCAGTAGCTCTAAGTTGATTTACATAATCATTTATTGCCACCTACTGAGTTTATCTCTATGATTTAAGCCGAGTCTCAAGATAAATTATAAAGTCAAGGTAGTCAAATTTACTTATTTTTTTTTTTGAAGGTGTGATTAAGTTGCCAAAAATTTTTCCTCAAACGTAAATTTTTGTTTAAACCCACTGGTGATGGATATGACGTCAGCATTGCTGTGAGAGCCAAGCATTTTAGTGCTTTAAATCAAGTTAAAATGGTGGCTACAAACCCAGCTTAAGGTGACAGATGCGAGAATTTTGAATGAGAAGTAAAAATTGCAGTTGAGTCAATAAAGCTTATACTGTGACCTAAAGAGAATTATTAGTCAAAATTATTATCAAAGTCCTGCTTCTGACCGTTGCCGACGACGCCTAAGACATTCATGCGAGACATTTGCAGGCTATCTAAAGCTCGCTTCAGTACTGAGGAGTCAGTTTTATCTATCCTTACCACTAGCAAAATCCCATCTGTATGAGGTGCCAACAGGCTGGCATCAGCTAGTCCAGGTAAGGAAGGTGCGTCATAAATCACTAAATCATAGGTTTGATGGAAATCTTCCATCAGTCGTTTTACCTTTTCGGACGAAAGCAACTTTGTGGGGTCAGGTGGTATAGGACCAGCAGTAAGAATAGAAAGCTGGCTCATAAAAGATGCTGGTCGGACTGCCTCCATCACGGGTAAGTTTGTAGAAATTAAATTACTTAATCCCCACGAATTATTTAAGTCTGATAAGGAGTGAATTACAGGTTGGCGCAGGTTGGCATCTACAAGTAATACTCGTTGCCCCATTGCACAAGCTATCTCAGCTAAGTGAAATGCGACTGTAGATTTACCGTCTCCTGACATAGCTGAACTAATCACTATAGAACGAATAGGGCGATCGCTGCTGAGTAGTTGAATATTTGTGTAAAGTACGCGTAAAGCTTCCAAAAACTTAGTGCTATAGCAGCTGGAGTTGCGATCGCGTATTGCAAGCGAATCAGTAATGTTTCTTGGCAGTAAATCGGGTATTGCCCCTATAGAAATTTTTCGTTTGGATGTACGATATTGACTATTTTGGAGTTGCTTTTCAAATGGTATTGTTCCTAACAAAGGTAGTTTTATCTTCTTCAAGGCATTGATACTATGGTAAGTACTATCCATTTTTTCTAGCAGTAAGGCCACACCAACTCCTAAGACTATACTTGCCATGAATCCCGATATGAGATTACGTCTGATATCCACACCTGCAGGAGTTTCAGGTTTGCTAGGTGCTTGAATTAACTGCCAAGGCAGTTCTGTCTGAGCTACTTGAATTTGCAGGGTTTCGCGGGTCGTGAGAAAACGATTCAAGCTCTCAGTAGCAACTTGTAAGTTCCTTTGCAACTCAGTGTGTTGCCGTGTTAAAACAGGCAATTGCTTGCGCTTTTGTTCAAGAATCGCTTCTGCTTTGGCAAGTTCTTGACTCTGCACTTCCAAAGCCTGGACTTGAATCGCTGACTCTGCAAGTTTTACATCCATAAAGCGCTGTGCCTCTTGGTGTAGCAACAGCAAAAGGTTTTCCCGTTTCTTCTTCAAAGATACAATAGTTGGATTTTCTTCGTGTAAACGAGTTAACTCTAAGGCTATTTGAACATCTAATTGGCGTAACTGACCAAATAACTGTTGGTACATGCTTGCATTATTCAGCGCTGCTAGTTCTCCCTCTTTTCCCTGCAACTTGGCTAAATTATTGCGAGCTATAGCTAACTGCTCATCAATTGCTTGTCTTTGCCCAGATAAAGTAATGGCTTGATTCACAACTTGCTTTGCTTGGCTGTCTGGATCGACAAAGTCGTATTCTTGTCGGAAAAATTGCATCTGTTTTTGGAGCTGATCAACCCGCCTCTGCATCAATAGCAGTTGTTCTTCAACAAACTTTAGAGCCTGGCGCAAGCTGGTTTGCCGCTTTTCTAGGCTGTATTTTAAGTAAGCCTTAGCAATTTGGTCTAGTACAATTTTCACTCTACTAGGATCGTTACTTTGATAGCGAACTTCTAGAATCTTGGTTTCACCCAGACGAGTAATAGTTAAAGAATTGATCAGATCGCTATAGCTAATATCTGGATAGGAGTTTTGCAACCGCCTGACAATGCTTGTCATTAGTTCTGGGCTTTTGAGAACCTGTATCTGACTTTCGTAATCTAGACCAGGCGTCTTAGATGAACTAGAGTCTTGACGAGAGTCCAGACCCGGCAGTTTGCTCTCATAATTGAGAGGTTCCACCAAAAGCCGAAAACTACTTTCATATACAGGTTGCTGCTTCAGGGATGAATACACTACAACTGACATCACAAAAGTGGTTATCCCAGCTATGACTAGTGCTCGCCGCCTAATAACGCCAAGAAAATCTCGTAAGCTCCAATCATCTCCTTGATCTTCAGACAAAGGAAATGCTTGAGAATGAATAAATTGCTGCGGTGTAAAGCTCCGATTCCGATCAGAACTTGAGGGTTGATAAGAATGATTATCCATAAATAAATTTCTAAAAATTCGGGAACCACCCAGGCAGAATTTTATATAACGCTTTGATGCGATTGGGATAGGAATATAACCGCAATCATTGGCAAAACACAAACTTTAGTAAAACTTAATTATATGCTTGTTAGTCAATCGTACCTGATAGCTAGTTTGAACGGAACAATAATAATTACATTATTGTGATTAGCAAAGTATATCATTGGTTTCTATACTCATGTACTACTTTGCTCAAGCTTAACTAGCTACTTAGTACAGTTTACTGAAAATAAACTAAAGATTTTTTTAACTAATTATTTTGTTGCCTCTGACGATAATTTTTAACTGAAGCTCTTACACCTCAAATCCTCTTTTATGACTTTTGCTACTGCTGTAATTTTGTCTACGATACCACAATAGAAAAACCCTTCTCCTTACAAAACCGAGATATATCGAAATATTTTTGATAGATGGCATCAGACTTGCAAAGGTTGAATCAGTATTTTTTATTCAACCAGAGTGATAAAAGAGGACTAGAGGATATGTATTTATCAATCAAGCTATTACGCATCTCATTTGCTTACCTTGAATGTTATGGACAAGTAAATGCTAACAGTTATTTTGATTGTATAGTAAAAATAATAACATATTTTTTACCAAGTTAAGTATTTATATGTGTAAAAAAGATCGAGCTTTAAGCTTGATTTACGACTTTCTAGAAAATAAATGTATTATTTATTACCTTAAATTTAAAGTAGTAAATATAACAATCTTCCTGGAAATTTTTTAATATAAAAATTAATTTGAAACATGCTAATATACACATGCGGATAGGTCTTATAGCAAAAAACTATCTAAAGAATGATGTTGAATAATGTAAAATATGAATCAATACACATGTTCTCTAGAGCCTTGAGGAGAAAGAAATGAAAGCGGCGGCTACCTAGCTGGTATCTGCTGCTATGAACAGAGAGAAGTATCGTCAACCTCTCTAAAATGAATCAAATGCAGTACAAGAAATAAACTGTCAATTTGTGAGTAATTTATGGTTACATGTGTGAATTCCTGCACCCTTGACAACTTCACATACCAACTTGTGTTTATTCAAGTTGGTGCGCCTTGCTAATGTAGCCAGAGAATCAACAGAGACTTCTTTATGCCTTAGGAAACTCCTGCATAGTTGGAAACTCATATATTGCTGGGAGTGGATAAAATACGATCTATTGTCCAGACCTTATTTCCTCCATTAGCGACTTGAAGAAGTTCAGCGTCATTCGCTCATATACAGTATAGAGCGATGATACCGAATAGTTTTTATGTAGAGACATGCCAGCTTGTTGGAGCTTACTTTTGAAAACAAAAGATATATCCATGCTTGAATGAAAGCTGAATAAGGATTTTTGGCTGACAATTGTTGGCTTCCACTTAAGCTTCAGGTTGTTTCATGTTTATCTGTTTCTCCGGTAAACCCCTACATCAACTCATAAATTATTTCTGAGGCGATCTGTTTTTTTGCTTGGCACTACTCGTCACAATTTTAAGTGCTTATGAATCGAAATTAAAGGAAAGTTAACTTGATAATGTAATGAACAAGCTTAATTTCTATACATTTGTAAACTAAGAAAATAGTGTAATGACTTGGGAGGATAAGTACCGATGAAAGCATTTATATAAATAACTTTTGTAAAAACAAAAACCTTTATCCTAACTTCACGATTTTTATCAAGTTTTCTTGTCAATTTCTCATAAATACTTTTATTGATGGCTCTTGTATTGGTGAAAATAATGTCAGCAATATTTAATTTTTAAAGATTTCTTGAAGCACAAGTAAAATGCTTGTTTTTTTGTAGAAAGCAGACTAATTTACGTTTTAAAATTCACATAACTCGATCTACGCGAAAATACTTGTATACCTTTGATGAAAGTAATTCTCTTCTTTTTTCCATTTTAGTTTATCAATCTGAAGACGCAAGCCAAGACTATTCACATTGCCCTGTATTGCCTATATCTACTAATTGAATACATTGATTAGCAAAGATAAATTTTGCATACCAGTTAATTAGTAACTTAAACAGCAACAACGGCGTCTGGAAAATATTTGTACAGGATAGAGCCGATGACACTCAGTGAATGGATGAATCAAAAATTATCTCAATCTAGCTCTACTCGTTTAGAAGCTAAAAGCCAGCAGGTACTGGAAACTGATAAGGCCATAAAATTGTCTGTAATTACTCAGTTTTTTCCTCCAGATTACGCTGCTACGGGACAGCTGATCGAAGAACTGGTGAGACAACTAGGACAGGAAGGGGTAGATATTGAAGTTTTCACAAGTCAGCCAGGATATGCATTTAAATCTTCCAATGCTCCAGCAATTGAAAAATTGGGTCGAGTGCGAGTGCAGCGATCGCGTACCGCCCAACTTTGGCCGGGACGAATTCGTGGCAAGGCAGTCAATGGAGTTCTGTTTACCTTGCGTGCTGCACTTCATCTGCTCAGAAACGGCCGTCGCTACAATATCTTGTTACTGACTACAGCACCACCATTTTTACCAATCTTGGGATATCTGGCTTATGCTTTGTTCTGGCTTCCTTATGTCTGCATACTCTATGACCTTTATCCAGATATTGCGATCGCCCTCAAAGTAATCCCAGCAGACCATTGGCTAGCAAGATTTTGGCGGAGGCTTAATCGGCTAGTTTGGCAAAAAGCCAGAGCGATCGTAGTTCTCAGCCCTGCTATGAAACTGCGAGTGATTGCTACTTGCCCGCAGGTAGCGGATAAAGTTTTTGTAATTCACAGTTGGGGAGATCCCGATTTGATTGTACCCATTGCCAAGCAAGAAAACTGGTTTGCTTGGAAGTATAACTTGGTTAATAAATTTACCGTACTCTACTCCGGTAACATGGGTCGCTGTCATGACATGGATACCATCTTGGAAGCAGCGAAACTACTGCAAGATGAGCCAATTCAATTTGTGTTTGTCGGTGGTGGAGCAAAAAGCGAGGAGTTAATTAAGCAGGTAAATCGACTAGGACTAAAAAATTTCATATTTTTGCCTTATCAAGATAAAGAAGTACTGCCCTATTCCTTAACAGCTGGCGATCTGTCTCTAGTTAGTGTTGATGCAGGTATGGAGAGTTTGGTTGCTCCTAGTAAGCTTTACCCAGTTTTAGCAGCCGCAAGACCAGTGGCAGTAATTTGTTCGCAGTATTCATACCTAAGACAAATGATTACAGATGCTAATTGTGGCGACACATTTGAAAATGGAGATAGTCATAGTTTGGCTGAGTTTATTCGCTTACTCAGTCAAGATCGGGAACTAGCTAAGCGCATGGGTAGGTCAGGTCGTCAGTACATGCGAGCACATTTCACGCCTGAGATCATATCTCAACAATATCTGGATGTTTTGCAAAAAAGCATTTACTTCGATAAATGGAATCAAAAGTAAAGAATGCCTAAAATCGGAGGTATTTACTGTTTACAATAGCATTATTACAGATGGATAAATCTTTGGTTCAAATGCAATTAGAGATAAAAAACTTGTAATTTAATGTTTTTGATTTTGTGTTTGAACTGTATCTTTTTTGAGCAAGAATCAAAATTTTTAAGGATATATTTTATTGGCTTATGGAGAATTAAATATTATGTAAACTGAATTGTGAAAAATTTATGCTCGGGACATAAATAGTTTGCTGTTAGCCACTATAACCCTTGTATTAAAGCATTTTCATTACTTATATGCATCATTTTAAAAATGTTTTGATTGAATTTCATGCAGCAAAAAAATGATGGAATAAATCGAGATAATATGATGTATAATAATTAATGAACGTACAAAATACTCAGTTAATTCGTTCACAAATTGGATGATTTGGCAATTGCAATCATAAAAACTTAATAAACATTTAAAATACAAGTAGTTGATTGTCAACGAGCTTGTCAGTTTTCCCAAACTAAATAATTGGGTTTCTGTAAATCTTATAGATTTGGTTTTGAATTAGGAGCTGGGCTTCGATGGTCTTTTGATCTCAGTCCCTCCAACGTAACCTTCTAACTGATGTAGGAGGCCGAAGTGCACAGAAGGTGCGATTGTAATAGGAAACGCTCAAAACGGCGAGCAATATACTGTCCAATACATAGATGCTATCTCGATAGTGTCAGTCAGAAATATCAACCATATGCCGATCGCGCAGGACAATTGCAGCAAAGAGGTATACCTCGACGAAATGCATTGATGTTGGTAGCGACTCAAACAACAGTTCCGCTAGAGGGAGAATGGATAGAAGCTTTTTGGTGCGAACAGTGTCAGCAAACAAAGTGGTATCACGTCTGCAAGGGTGAAAATAATACCTACGAAGTCAGGCAAGTACCTCCAGACCTATGGCAATACGCCATGGGAGCAATCGATTCTGAAGGGAATCCTTCAGTAGGGGAATTTACTCGCAGACATGCGCGACTAGTTGGCTTTAACGGTATCAAGGGTTTTCAATTTATAGGATAAATCAATTTGTTGTTTTTTGGTAGGAATGAAGCATTTGATGGTAAGTATTCATCATCAAACTGATGAATAGTCCTCCAAATGCTTCGCCCGTACTGTTTGTTGTACCCTGCACTCTCAGCACGTAGCCACTTGGGTGTAGGGTAGCCGAGTAAAGCACACAGCAGTCGCTACAACGGAGGAAACTTCCGTAAGGCGCTGCCTCAGTCTATAGGACAACCAACTACTGTACGAGCGGGTTTAGACATGACAATAGTGGACTTCAATGACGAAATATTTATTAAAACCCACCCCTACCAACCACCAACTACCAACAAATAACTACCGTTTATGAATAATCAAGAGATAGCCTCCCACCAAGAACTGGTAATTGAGGCAGGACATAGCGAGCGCCAGTATTGGCGAGACCTTTGGCGCTATCGGGAACTGTTTTATTTTCTGGCTTGGCGAGATATTTTAGTGCGCTACAAGCAAACAGCAATTGGTATTGCTTGGGCACTGATTAGACCATTTTTAACAATGGTAGTGTTCACAGTGGTATTCGGCAATATAGCCAAGTTGCCTTCGGGGGGTGTACCGTATCCGATTTTGGTATTTGCAGCCATGTTGCCTTGGCAGTTTTTCGCCAATTCCCTGACTGAGTGCAGTAACAGTTTAGTTACCAATGCCAACTTGATTTCTAAAGTTTACTTTCCCAGGTTGATTGTACCCACTAGTGCAGTAATTGTCAGCTTTGTGGACTTCATGATTTCTGGCATGATTCTGCTGGGGTTAATGGCATGGTACAACTTTGTACCAAGCTGGCGAATTCTGACGCTACCAGTGTTCATCTTGATTGCGTTTGCAGCAGCTATAGGTGCTGGGCTTTGGTTTGCAGCACTAAATGTTGAATATCGGGATTTTCGTTACGTTGTGCCATTTATTGTGCAGTTTGGCTTGTATATATCCCCTGTCGGCTTTAGTAGCAGTGTTGTGCCACCGCAGTGGCGTTTGCTTTATTCTTTGAACCCAATGGTAAGTGTTATCGATGGTTTTCGCTGGGCAATTTTAGGCGGAGAGTCAAAACTTGACTTGCCTGGATTTACCTTATCGCTAGGAATAGTTACATTTTTACTAGTAACTGGCATTTGGTACTTCCGCAAAATGGAACGGACATTTGCTGACGTAATTTAGGAAGGATCTGTGCAGATGTCTGAGAGTATCATTCGGGTAGAGAATTTAGGCAAAAAATATATCATTGCTCACCAACGGGAGAATGCAAGCCGCTATCAGTACAAGGCGCTACGGGATGTAATAGCCAATGGAGCTAAGTCACTCACTAAAAACTTATTCAAACCTGCCGGTAAAATCGTGCCCAACCCAACCCGGGAAGAATTTTGGGCATTAAAAGATGTTTCTTTTGAGATTAAGCAGGGTGAAGCCATTGGTGTGATTGGACGCAATGGTGCAGGTAAATCGACGCTTTTAAAAGTTTTGAGCCGTATCACCGAACCAACGCAAGGACGTATAGCTATCAAAGGCCGGGTAGCAAGTCTACTAGAGGTAGGAACAGGATTCCACCCAGAACTAACGGGGCGAGAGAATATCTACCTCAACGGTTCTATCATGGGGATGAGTAAGGCTGAGATTAAGAAGAAATTTGATGAAATTATAGCCTTTGCCGAAGTAGAAAAATTTTTAGACACACCAGTAAAGCGCTATTCTTCTGGAATGTACGTGCGTCTTGCCTTTTCTGTCGCCGCTCACCTAGAGCCAGAGATTTTGATTGTAGATGAAGTGCTAGCAGTAGGCGACTCCGCATTTCAAAAGAAATGCTTGGGAAAAATGGGGGATGTCGCAACCAAAGAAGGACGGACAGTCTTGTTCGTTAGCCATAGCATGCAAGCAATAGCTCAACTCACAAAGCGTTGCATACTGCTTTCTAAAGGTAATGTTCAGTTTGATGGCAATACTGACAAAGCAGTGCGGTTATATCTTGCTGGGCAAAAAGATGATTCCGAGCAAGCTGCTTATTACCAAGCTGCTGTAAACAAAACAGGCAACCACGTGCTTTGGGCACGTGTGCATACTTCCGAAGGACAAGGAATCCATTGCTGGGGTGAACCGATTACTTTTGAGTTTGCCCTACACGTGACTAAACCCCATGAAAGCCTGTGGTTCTCTTTTCAAGTAATAAGTGAGTTTCAACAACCTATTTGTATTTTCTGGTTTTACGATCCCCAAGCTCCGTTTCGCCGAGAGCCAGGGACATTTATTCTTCGATGTGAGATCCCAAAATTTAGGCTCTACATGGGTTCATACACCTTAACAACATGGTTTTCCGAGCGTCGCAGCAGTACTTTGTTAGAAAACCTCAAGGATATTTGCCCTTTTGAAGTCTCCATGCACAGTATTGAACGAGAAGAGTATCAATGGCAACGTGATGAATGTACGTATCTAGAAGATGCTGTTTGGAAAACAGTGGAGAAATATTAATTTCAACTTAAGTGAAAAAGGGAGATAAATAATGGCAGTAAATGATGATGTTAAGTTTGGCAGCAATGTGAAAATATTTCATCCCAATCTTGTCAACCTCTACGGTTGCACGATTGGTGATGGAACCAAGATTGGTACATTTGTAGAGATCCAGAAAAATGTCAGTGTAGGAAGTCGGTGTAAAATTTCATCACACAGCTTTCTGTGTGAGGGCGTCATTATTGAAGATGAAGTGTTTATTGGTCATGGTGTTATGTTTACTAATGACCTTTATCCACATGCTACTAATGAAGATGGCAGTTTAAAAACAGATGCTGACTGGTATGTGGTCAAGACGCGAGTGAAACGCTGTGCCTCAATTGGCAGTAATGCTACCATCCTGCCTGGGGTGATAATTGGAGAAAAAGCCATAGTCGGAGCTGGAGCAGTAGTGACTGATGATGTTCCCGATCATGCAATTGTAGTAGGAGTACCTGCTCGTGTCATCGGCGATGTACGCGATATTCGCACCTCATCCCCAGAAATGACAGCTAGCGGTTGTAGCTAAGCGATTCGGAAATACCATACGGGCAGTGTAGCAATTCATTTCCCAACTCAGCAATCTCAAAAAAAGATTAAAGATACAATTAATACCAAGCTTGAAATGCTAAGGAGTGTATTAAAGTTTGGAGATGAGTAAAAATTATTACATTTTCGCCCTGACACCGGAGCCTGATCAATTCAAAACAAGCCTTTAATTTGGTTATGGAAACCATTTACCAACACTCTTACCGATCGCGTAACCAATTCAAACATAGCTAGTTGAAAACATTCGCCCAGATCGTCACCCCACCAAATCTTTGTACTCCTAAGCCAAAGTGGTGGAAGGAGGGTGAGGAATTTTTATGAATACCATATCAAACGAAATTTATGTAATTTTCGATTTTCCTACCAGGAGCAACTGTAACTTGAGTAGCAGCTGATGCCAACAGCGATATTCGTAACCCTATAGGTTTCAAAAATGACAACTAGCGGCTTGTATTTGGTCATGTTGAGTGCTGGATTGACTGTGACAGCTAATATCTTGTTGCGAATTGGAATAGTTCGCGCTGGTGGATTGGGGGGGAATCCAACTGAACTGCTAAATTCTTTACTTCGCTTAGTGAGTCAACCATGTTTCGACATCGGTTTTTTATTGTATGGCTTAGCCAGCCTTGTATGGTTCCGAGTCATTTCTACTGAGCCACTTAATGTTGCATATCCACTCTTAGTCAGCATGACGTTCGTTTTGGTTACATTAGGTGCCACAGTTGTGTTTCATGAATCAATGTCGTTTCGACAGCTAGTTGGCTTGGCTGTAGTTCTAACCGGAATAATTCTTATTAGTGGGAAGTGATGGGAAACCTTATGAATATCGGTGTAATCGGTTATGGTTACTGGGGTCCGAATCTGGTCAGAAATTTTGCTGATATTCCAGGAGCGGAAGTAAGAACGGTCAGCGATTTTAAACCAGAACTCTTGGCCAAAGCACAGGCAAGATATCCAAAGATAAATGTGACGACAGATTGTCGAGACATATTTACAGACCCAAATATTGATGCTGTGGCAATCGCCACTCCAGTTTCCACTCACTTCGACTTGGCTTTAGCAGCATTGCAGGCTGGTAAGCACGTACTGGTAGAGAAACCAATGACTGTCTCATCAGAGCAAGCAATGCGGCTGATTGACGAAGCAGAACGACGTAATCTAGTGCTGATGGTGGATCACACCTTTGTCTACACCGGTGCGGTACGCAAAATGCAGGATTTAGTAGTCAATGGAATTTTAGGCGATATTTATTACTACGATTCTGTGCGCGTCAATCTAGGACTTTTCCAGCACGATGTTAACGTCATCTGGGATTTGGCAGTCCACGACCTGTCAATTTTAGACTATGTATTGCCATCCCAGCCTTATGCAGTTTCGGCAACAGGGATGAGCCACGTTCCCGGAGAGCCAGAAAACATCGCCTATTTGACCTTATTCTTTGAAGGCAACTTGATTGCTCATATCCATGTCAACTGGCTGGCACCTGTGAAAGTCCGCCGCACGCTGATAGGTGGTAGTCAAAAAATGATCGTTTACGATGACTTAGAACCTAGTGAAAAAGTCAAGATTTACGACAAAGGCATTACACTTAATGGCAATAATTCTGCTGAAAAGGTGTACCAAATGCTGATTGGTTACCGCACAGGCGATATGTGGTCACCCCATTTAGACGTGACAGAAGCACTGCGAACAGAAGGATTGCACTTTATTAATTGCATTGAAAAAGGCGATCGCCCCATCACTGATGGAGAAGCAGGACTGCGTGTAGTAAGGATTCTTGAAGCTGCTACCCAGTCAATTAAGCAGCACGGTCGATTAGTTGAACTTAACTTAGCAGAGGTAGCAGCGTGATTCCATTTGTAGACTTGAAAACTCAGTACTTAAGCATCAAAGACGAAATTGATACTGCTGTTTGGAAAGTACTGGATAGTACGCAATTTGTCTTGGGGAATGAAGTAACAGCTTTTGAGGAAGAATTTGCTGCATACTGCGATGCTGATTATGGTATTGCCGTCAATACAGGTACTAGCGCCCTCCACCTAGCACTGCTGGCAGCTGGCATTGGCCCCGGTGACGAAGTGATTACCGTACCTTTTACCTTTGTTGCCACCGTAGCAGCAATTGATTATACAGGTGCTAAGGCTGTTTTCGTAGATATTGACCCTACTTCCTACACGATAGATGTCACCCAAATTGAAAAAACCATAACTGAACGGACTAAAGCTATCCTGCCCGTACATTTGTACGGTCAACCAGCTGACATGGAACCAATTCTAGAAATTGCTCGCCGTTATGGTTTGACTGTAATAGAAGATGCCGCTCAAGCTCACCGAGCTGAGTATAAGGGGCGGCGAATAGGTAGCATTGGTGACATAGGCTGTTTCAGTTTTTACCCTGGTAAGAATTTAGGAGCTTATGGTGAGGGAGGCATAGTAGTAACAAGTAATCCAGAGTACGCCCGTACTATGCGAATGCTGCGCGACTGGGGACAAGAACGCAAATATCACCATGTTCTCAAGGGCTACAACTACCGTATGGATGGCATACAGGGAGCGATATTGCGGGTGAAGTTGCGCCATTTAGACAAGTGGACTGATGTGCGGAGGTCACATGCGGCTTTGTACGACAAACTCCTAGCAAACTCTGGGGTAACAACTCCTACAGTTATGCCCTACAGCCATCACGTATACCATATATATGCTGTGCGATCGCCCCAACGGGATGCACTGCAACAAAAGCTACACGAGCAGGGCATTCAAACAGGCATTCATTATCCCATTCCCGTACATTTGCTGGCAGCCTATCAAGGCTTGGGATACAAGGCTGGAGATTTTCCCAATTCCGAACTAGTAGCAAGTGAAGAGCTATCACTGCCGATGTGTGCAGAACTCTCTGAAGCACAGATCGCAACTGTGAGTGAGAGCGTAAAAGAGGGCATCAAAGCCCTATAAGTTTTTTGTCAATGTGTTTGATATTTATACTCTAGAGGCGACAGGGGCGTTTTATGCCTAATGTTTTAGAACAGTATGGCTATCTATGGCCGCGCACCAGTTTGCAGACATTACCAAATTGGCAAACTATAGAGGACAAACGTGTCTTTGTACGCGAACTGCCGGAAAGCTTAGAAGAACTATCCCTTGATAGTCGATGGCCTGGGTTTTTTCCTTCGCCAATTTGTTTTGTGACCACCGCTGATGGTACCCAAGTTGCCTTAGAAAAGGTCGTGGGAGCTTCAATCGTAAATCGGTTCCCCTATGTTTTGGCTCTCAGTTTTTGTACCAAAGAGTTATCAGAACGGCACCATATCCGACGTGCCTTTACTGATATGCTCGAAAGCAGCGGTAGCGTGGCTGTGCAATTTTTGCCTCCGGGTGAGGAACTGGACAGGGCAATGAATGCCATTACCAGCGTACCCGAAGAAAAGACTTACTCGCGAATAGCTTATTCGGGATTATCAACACGCAAAGCGTTGACAAATGACGCACCTGTTTTCGACTCCGCATACATGGTGTACGAGGCCAAACTGGTTAAGCCTGGTAAGGACTTTGAAGGTCAGTCGATTTATTCGCAACCTTGGGTTGATGTTGGTAGCCACAGAATTTATTTTCTAGAAATCAATGCGATTCAACTGCGACAAGACATAGCTGAAGGACGCAGTCAAATCCTCTGGCGCAGTCTTCCAGCTTGGAAACCGCAGCACGAACTCCAAGGGCCTGTGTTAGTGGAAGGAGATCCCGTTGAAGATGGCGGTTATAAGAAAGGATATACTCCCCATTATGCCTTTCCGTCGGCAGGCACAATTGCTTTTGAAGCCGATGCCGTTTTCCACGGCATGGCAGTGAAGTACCTTCCTCCCCTACCCGAAGACCAAGTAGAAGTGGATAACGACAGGGCCCGTTGGCCTTGTTTCTTTCCCTCCTCCGCTGGCATGATCACTTCTTGGTCCCCAGAGGGATATCCCAACCTGATGCCTTGCGGTTCCACAACGATTGTTAGTCGGCATCCACTAGTCATAACGCCTTGCGTGTCTTACGCCAGAATCAACGAACGTTATGCTCCGCGCGTTAGTCTGGATATCATCCGCAAAACAGGTAAATTCGGTTGTGGGGTGCCTTTTATCAATGATGTTGTCATCAATGCGATCAGATACGCAGGCAACACTTCTCTCGCCAAAGACTCTCAAAAGATAGCACGGGCAGGATTAGAAGTAGAGCCTAATGAATGGGCACCAGTGTTACCCGCTTTGCCACTACACTTCGACTGTCAGGTGATTGGTGAGGTCACCCTAGGAACACACATCATGTTTTTGGGAGAGGTGCGTAGAATACAAGTCCGCGCCGATGTGACACCAGAAAATCCGATCGAGTGGTGTCCGTGGGCGGATGTGGTGCCATCAAAATAAGGGTAAAGGAAAGGGGAAAGTCAAGATTTATCCCTTTCTTGAATGCCATTCAAGGTTTGGGGAAATCATCTCTCATAGCATTTCAACAAACTTTTATACAGCAAAATACAGATGAGCAACTACTCTCCTGGTTTTAATCCGCGACGCTTAGTCACTTTGATGCAAGATGGAATTCAGCGATGTCAACTGCAACTGCATGGTGTGACTGTGCTAACTGAAGCCGCTACAGGAGCCTATGCAGTTACCCCTGTTTTAGCTGCAATGGCAGGTGCCGAAAAGGTCTTTGCTATCACTAGGAATAGCCGCTATGGGACAATTGAGCAGGCGATCGCCGAGACAAAGCAACTAGCCAACTTGGCAGGAGTAAGTCAAGCTATCGAATTTATTACCGAGAAAACCAAAGATATCGTCGCCCAAGCTGACATGATTACTAACGCTGGGCACGTGCGTCCCATAGATGCAGAGATGATTGCCTGGATGAAACCAACCGCAGTTATTCCCTTGATGTACGAGGCGTGGGAGTTTAGACCAGAGGATGTGGATCTGATCGCATGTCGCCAGCGAGGTATCAAGGTAGCAGGCATTAACGAACGCCATTCTGCTGTGGATGTATTCTCATTTCTGGGAATCATGGCTATTAAGTTATTACTTGATGCTGGTGTTGCTGTTTACACAAGCAACATTTTACTGTTGTGTGATAACCCTTTCAAACCATATATAGAACGCGGCCTCATAAATGCTGGTGCTAATTTAGACAGTGTTGCAAATATCCTGGAAGCACCCCAAAATAAAACCTACGATGCAATTTTGGTAGCTTTGCAACCACGACCCGAACCAGTACTATCTGTGACAGATGCAGCCGCGATCGCCAAGTATTGGCCAGGAGCAATAATTGCTCAGTACTGGGGAGATATTGAACGGTCTGCTTTCTTAGCTCATGACATACCGATCTGGCCAGAAGTAGCACCAAAACCTGGACATATGGGTATTCTGCCATCGGGAACTGGACCGGAAGCAGCTATTCGCTTAGCAACTGGTGGTTTGAAAGTAGGAGAAGTTTTGTTGCAGCCATCCTTGCAGTCAAACGATCCGGCGATGGAATTTGTGCAATTGCTGTGAAGGAAAGTGGTCAATGGCTAATGTACTTTTAATCGGTATCGGTACGACAACTGCTAGTGCCTTGTCATCTTTGCTAGCTAAGTGTAACGTTCAAGGGGTGGTTCGAGATGTAGACACCGCAACGAACTTTGACGACCCCGTTATTAGTCTGGCGCAAAAAGCGGGTATCCCGATATTTTCAGATATCTCGCAACAACAAATTAAATCCCTGATATTAAAATTCCAGCCGGATTGCGTGGTGGTTTCTTCCTATAACCGAATTCTGCCATCAGAACTGGTAGAACTGTCCAAATTTGTGAATGTCCATTATTCACCTCTACCCTATTACCGGGGTCGTGCCAATGTCAATTGGGCAATTATTAATGATGAACCTTGTGCAGGGATAACTATTCATGAGATCGCACCAGAACTGGATGGGGGAAACATTCTTTTTCAAGAATTAATTCCGATTCGTTTTGATGATACCGTAGCTGATATCTATGAAAGATTAAATGAAATTCAGCGGCAAAATTTAGGAGAGACGGTTATCCAAGTTGTAAATGGATATAAAGGAGTACCACAAAATCACGAAGAAGCTACCTATGGTTGTGCACGAACTCCAGAAGACGGAGAAATTAATTGGTCAGCTTCCACCAGAAATATATACTGTTTTATTCGAGCATTAGTCTCTCCTTTCCCTGGTGCTTATACATATTTTCATGGTAAAAAATTGGTGATTTGGCAGGCAAAGCCTGTTAGTAATTCCCCCTCTTATGTAGGACGCATTCCTGGTAGAGTTGTAGGCAGATCCAAATCAGCAGGGTATGTCGATGTTCTCACAGGCGATGGTGTCTTGAGAATTTTAGAAGTGCAATTAGAAGGAAGTGAAAAAACAGCAGCGGCAAATGTTATTAAGTCAACCAAAAGTACTTTAGGCTTACAAATGTCTGAATTACTTAATCGCATCCAAATTCTTGAACAGGAAATTGCAAGGCTAAAAGAAAATGCTAAATAACCGAGTATTAATTACAGGTGGCGCAGGTTTAGTTGGCTCCCATATTGCTGATTTGCTCGTGAAAGAAGGAGCCTCCGAGATAATTGTCCTGGATAACTTTACGCGGGGATGTCGCGAAAACTTAGCTTGGGCATTAGAACACGGGCCGGTCAAAATTGTTGAGGGTGATATCCGCGATTGCCAACTCTTAGCAGAAGTTATGCAAGATGTGGATGTGATCTTTCATCAAGCAGCAATCCGCATTACTCAATGTGCGGAAGAACCGCGTCTGGCTTTGGAAGTGTTGGCAGATGGCACTTTTAATATCTTGGAAGCTGCTGTCAAGGCTGGGGTGAAAAAGGTAGTAGCAGCATCGTCAGCCTCTATATATGGCATGGCGGAGGAGTTCCCCACTACTGAGTCGCATCACCCCTACAACAATCGCACTCTCTATGGTGCAGCAAAGACTTTTAATGAAGGATTGTTACGCAGCTTCTATGAAATGTACGGTCTGGACTATGTAGCATTACGCTATTTCAATGTCTACGGGCCGCGTATGGATATTTACGGTGTTTACACCGAAGTACTGATTCGCTGGATGGAGCGCATCACTGCCGGTCAACCACCACTAATTTTCGGCAATGGCAAGCAAACAATGGATTTTGTTTATATTGAAGATATTGCCAGAGCTAATATTTTGGCTGCCAAAGCTGATGTGACTGATGAAGTATTTAATGTTGCTAGTGGTGTGGAAAGCAGCTTGAATGACCTCGCCTATAGTTTGGTGAAGGTGATGGGATCGGATCTGAAGCCGGAATACGGACCTGAACGCAAAGTTAACCCCGTGCAGCGCCGACTAGCAGATGTCAGCAAAGCCAAGCAGTTGTTGGGTTTTGAGGCAGAGGTATCACTGGAAGAAGGGTTACGTCGGTTAGTTAATTGGTGGCGTGCACAAAAAGGGATAAAGGAAACAAGCAATGTCTGAGAAAATACAGAATGTTCCCTTTGCCAAACCCTGGATTGGAGAAGCAGAGGCTGAGGCTGTTGGGCGTGCAATTATGTCTGGCTGGGTTACTCAAGGTCCGGAAGTTGCTGCTTTTGAGCAAGAGTTTGCAGCTTGTGTGGGGGCAAAGTATGCCTGTGCTGTTTCTAATTGCACCACGGCATTACACCTGGCACTATTGGCTGTAGGGGTACACCCAGGAGATGAGGTGATAACTGTGAGTCACTCCTTTATTGCCACCGCTAACTGTATTCGCTACTGTGGCGCAACGCCAGTGTTTGTGGATATTGAACCGCAGACATATAATATCAACCCGATGTTAATCGAAGATGCGATTAGCGATCGCACTCGCGCCATTTTAGCAGTCCACCAAATGGGGATGCCTTGCGACCTCAAAACTATTTTGGAGATTGGTCGCAAATACTCCCTACCAGTGATTGAAGATGCAGCCTGTGCGATCGGCAGTGAAATTCTCTGGAATGGACAGTGGGAAAAAATCGGCAAGCCGCACGGGGATATAGCCTGCTTTTCTTTTCACCCCCGCAAGGTAATTACTACCGGCGATGGCGGTATGATTACCACAAACAATCCCGAATTGAATCAACAATTTCGTCTCAGGCGGCAACATGCAATGAGTGTCCCCGACAGCGTGCGTCATGGTTCAAAACAAGTTATTTTCGAGTCGTATCCGGTATTAGGTTACAACTACCGCATGACAGACATCCAAGCAGCACTTGGACGCGAACAACTCAAGCGCCTGCCGGAGATTGTGGAACGACGCCGTTACCTAGGAGACAGATATCATAAAAAGTTAGCAGATATACCAGGGCTAAAATTAGCTCAAGAGCCAACTTGGGCACGCAGTAACTGGCAGAGCTATTGTGTACGCTTACCAAATAAGTGCGATCAAAGGCAAGTAATGCAGTTTATGTTAGATCGAGGTGTAGCTACCCGACGCGGAGTTATGTGTGCCCATCGAGAAGAGGCTTATGCTGCAAAAGAATCTTGGAGTTGTGGTGTAGGTCTAGATGAGTGTCAATGCGGCCCTGGTACTTGTCAAAGACTAAAGGAAAGCGAATTGGCTCAGGATCAATGCATCATTTTGCCCATGTATCATCAACTGCATGAATCTGAGCAAGATCGAGTAGTTGCAGTTTTGTCTGAAGCTTGTAGAGAGTAAAAGACATGAGAGAATATCATACACAGTCTTTGCCAAGATATGAAGGCGAGCCAAAAAAATCTCTGCTATCAGTAGTCACTCCAGCCTACAATGAGGCTGACAATCTCCCTTTACTTTACGAACGGCTCTCTCAGGTACTAGATTCCCTCACCCTTGATTGGGAATGGATTATAGTGGACGATCATTCAGCCGATGATACTTTTGCAGCGATCGCAGATCTAGCCAAGCAAGATTCACGAGTTCATGGCATTCGCTTTTCCCGGAATTTTGGCTCCCATACAGCCATGACTTGTGGTCTACATTATGCCCAGGGTGATTGTGCTGTCATCATGGCAGCTGACCTTCAAGATCCACCAGAAACATTACCCGATCTATTGACAGAATGGCAGCGGGGGGCGCAAATAGTTTGGGCAGTGCGTAGGCGTCGTGTGGGCGAGAAGGCGAGTAAAGCGGGGTTCGCCCAGTTGTATTATTTCCTAATGCGTCATGTGGTTGGTATGAAACAAATGCCTGCTACTGGCGCTGATTTTTTCCTCGTTGACCGTCGGGTTATGGAAGCTCTGCGCTATTTCGGCGAAAGCAATGTGAGCATCATGGCTTTGATTACCTGGATGGGGTTTCGCCAAGCCTATATTGCCTATGACAGACGGGTGCGCCCACATGGACGTTCAGGCTGGAGTCTGGAGAAAAAACTTAAGCTGGTACTCGACTCACTAACCTCTTTTAGCTACCTACCCATTCGCTTGATGTCTTACATAGGGTTTATCGTTGCTCTGCTAGGTTTTATTTACGCTGGATTTGTAGTTGTAAATGCTATATTCGGTCATCCGACCCCAGGTTGGTCATCTCTAATGGTTGTAGTCTTAGTACTAGGCGGTATGCAAATGCTGATGATGGGAGGGTTAGGCGAATATCTATGGCGGGCGCTGGATGAATCACGACGCCGTCCACGTTATATCGTTGAAGCTACTACCAATATCCCAGGCGATCAAACTTACAACTCGTTACATATCTAAAGCTTTGCCACAGTGTTGCAAAATCCTGAGATGGGATGACTAGATGCGATCGCTAAATGTTTATTACCTTACTTTTGGTCATTATGAACAAAAGTTCAGGATAGCTTTATCCCACTAATAAGCAATGCCCTTGGCCAGAGTAGAAAAACTCGGTATTCCTTTTACAAACTTGTATGCTTTTATCTCCGAAATTCTGGGAAAACCGCACTATATTACCAAATTATCGCTTTTGGAGCGTATGGTTGATAGCAATCATTATAGTGTTTATAGTGCATTTGCTGACCCTAACTATTTCTCCGTCAATATGGGGCGATGAGATTCAAATAGTTGAATATGGTAGGCTAACTCTTGAATCGAATAGTGATTGGTCGCTGAATTGGTCTGTGTTAACAAACAGACCAGTCTTATTGCTATCTTACCTGGGAGCAACTTTACAAGAACTTGCTTTTAGAGCCAGCAATCTCTCAATTATTGGGCCTAGACTGGCTTCACTGATAGGAGGAATGATTGCAGCTACTGCATTATTGGGATGGTTGCTATCACGCCAAACTCCCAAGAGTATGGCATGGCTGTTAGCTTTAGTTTTTCTGCTAGAACCGATCTTTGTACAAAGTTATCGTGGTGCTCGCGTTGACTGTTGGGCTTTTGCACTATGTTTTAGCTCTTGCTGGATGCTGAGACTGGCAATGGCAAGAATCCAGAATGCCCAAACATTCACATGGTTAGTTGCTCTGGCAGGAAGTTTGACTGCTGCAAATATTTTTGTTTGGCCATCGGCTTTTCTCCTATATCCATTAGTAATACTTGAATTAGTTGAACTGATTTGGAGAGTACAAGCACTTCGTAGAGATTGGAAAACTAGTTTGTGGCAAATAATTGCATTCGCCTTGGGAGGAGGAATAACAGCAACCTTATTAGTAATTCCTATATGGCAGCAGTTGACTGTGACATTAAGTGATTTGCGAGTGATTGCCAGTGGCGATAGTACACTAAGAGAACGCTCAAGTTTATTGACAGAAATTATAAATACGCTGAAAGGAGTATTGTCTACCTATAAAACCAACCCATTGTTACCGATAATTGCCCTAATTGGAGTGATTTTTTCACGTGAAAAGAAGTTAATACTTACTACACTCTTTTTATTCACACTTCTGCTGATTACAAAATTTTATACATTTCGTGCTGTTTACTTATTGCCGTATATATTATGTCTAATTAGTGGTATCTACCAAGATTTTGAACATAGACTTAATACAAAGATTCATCGTCGGATAGTTTCTAGCCTCTTGATACTTCTACTAACTTGGTCTGTAGTTTTATCATTGATAGTTCGCCCAGCATTAGCATTGAGTCAAAAAGAAGGTAGAGAACCTCAAATTTTATACAATGCAGGAGTCTCATCGATCGGTGCGGGTTCTCACAAAATTTACTTAGACGCAGGAGAATTCTATTACGTGGGTCGTTCATTGGGTTGGAAAATGTTTTTCCCCTTTGATAGGTTACACGCTTTAGAACAGCGTAATGATATTGAGTTTCAACAGTTTCTGTCTTCTATTGACTATGCTATTCTCTCTCAAAAATATATCAATCCGAAGATGATTTCTCGAATAGAAGAATCAGGTCTTAGATATAAGGAAACTCTGGTTAGTGATGAGAAAAATAAAGTAGAGAAAAAACGTAGGTCGAATGGAGTTCAAGCTTATGGACCGTACATACTGTATATTCGCGGAAGACTTTGATGTCAAATTCTCCATTTTATTTTTTTAACTAGATTCTAAGGATCAGGCATGGAGAAAATAGCTAACAATATACTCAGCTTAATGCATGAAGAAGGTCTCCGTCTGATTCAAAAACGCTTTCAGGTATTCTCTAGCTTAGTTGCTCAAGCAAAATACTTGACAGAGTGTGGCAAATATGAGGCAGGGGCAGTGTATGCAGAGATAGCAGCCTTCTATGCGACTTACCAACATTGTGGTTTGTTTGTCAGCCCAGATCTGGAGCAGGTTCTGCTTGCAATCGGACAAAAGGCTATACAAACCAATTTTACTCCCATTAAAAACACCTCGTTGTCTGGAACACCAAGTAATGTACTGCATGTTATTACTGGAGCTCCTTGCATCGGTGGACATTCTAAAATGCTTTGCCGTTGGATTCAGCAGGATAGGGAGCGATCGCACTCGCTCGTGGTAACGCGACAAACACTAGTCGATGTAGCTCCATTTCTCAAAGAAGCTGTCTTCAAAAGTCAGGGCAAAATATATGCATTGAAAGAAAGCATTGGCAGCGTTATTTCTTGGGCAACAAAACTGCGCGAGATTGCCACATCAGCAGATGTAGTGGTGCTACATACACATCAAGAAGATGTCATTCCAACTATTGCCTTCGCAAATAAAGACCAATCTCCACCTGTTATTTATGTGAACCAGGCTGACCAATGTTTTTGGCAAGGAATTGGTATCAGCGATGTCATTGCAAATCTTCGCGAGTCTGGGATGCAGCTATCACTAGAGCGCAGAAATATTGCAGCGGAACGCAACTTATTGCTGCCGATAGTTTTAAACCCTGCGCACAGAACCCTTTCCCGAGTAGAAGCGAAACGCCAGCTGGATATTCCTGACAACAGCGTCCTACTGCTCTCCATCGCAAGGGCACATAAATACAAAACAATTGACGGAATCAGCTTTGCTGATGTCCACCTTCCCTTAATGCAAAAATATAATCACGCGATTCTGATAGTCATTGGTTCTGATAACAGCGAGGATTGGTCATCAGCTATCCAGCAAACAGAGGGAAGAATCAAAGTTTTCGCAGAGCGTGCAGATACTAGCGTTTTCTACCAAGCCGCTGACATTTATGTTGATACATTCCCCATTATTTCTAATACATCGCTGCTAGAAGCTGGCAGCTACGGCGTGCCCGTGGTGAGCCGCTATCCATTCTCTGATACATGTAGAATAATTGGCGCTGATGCGCCCGGTCTAGACGGCAAGCTGCTCCGTGCACGCAATTTAGAAGAGTACATAAAAATCTTATCAAGCTTGATTGATGATGAAGAATTAAGGTTATCCCTGGGGGAAGCAACCAAAAGACAAATCGAAGAGATACACATTGGCAGCAATTGGCAGCTTTGGTTGGAAAATTTATATCTCCGTGCTGTTAGTTTGCCTCGCGTAACTATGACTTCGGCTGTTCCACAGGGTATGTTTCTTGGTGAAACGGATGGCTTATTGTCCGGTATTTTTTGCAAAAAGGATATTGATATTGACGTGATAATTCAAAGTCGTATGAGGATGATGCCACTCGAACAACGTTGGCAAAACTGGATCAAGTTGATAAAAATGCAAGATTTGAGCCATTTTGGTAGCTTTAAATTATTCACCCTATTGCTACCAGAATGGTTTTACTTACGGATGAAAAAATTGTTGTCGTACCGATAGATATTTCAAAATATCCCCTCGGTAGATGAAAATTGAGAAACTGGGTCTCATGAAACTTGACAAAATTATATCATTGGCGAACAATAAAGTGCGATTGCGCTTTCTAGCAATGGAGCGCTCTCTGCGTGCAACGGGTTGCCAACTGCCGCTTTTGGTAATTCCCTACGATGACAATCTCTTTAAATTGCCAAAAGGGTCTACCTGGTGGGAGATACCTGAAATTATAAGTTGGCTAAAAGCTGAGCAAGCCCATCCAATGATGCGAAAGTATCAATGTCTGACGGTGTCAGATTACCAATATGTAGACTCAGATATCTGCTTTTTGAGAAACCCTGAAGAAGTATTAGAGCCTTATTCTGGATTTATTGCTTCATGTTGTCACTGGCATAATCCAGAAGGGACATACACAAAGGAATCGCAAAAATTTATTTCGAGTAAAAGCACCATTTGGCAAAGCAAAGTATTTAATGCAGGTCAATTTGCTTGCGATCGCCCACTATTCACAATCGATTCACTCAAAGCGATCGCAATGCAACCAGACTTTGTAGAAACCTGCGTTCATTTCCCGTTTCACGATCAGCCAGGGCTAAACTTACTCCTATGGCAATCTGGGGTTGAAATTGTAAACCTCACCCTGCCTCCCATTAATATGGAGTCAACATGGGCAGGAGACTATCTAGGTAACCCTGAGCACTACTGGACCGATCCCCTAAGAAAACCCTACTTAATTCACTGGGCGGGTACACGCATGGATGTACCTCGGCCTATTCATCAAATTTTTTATAACTTTCTCACCCAAGCAGAAAAAGCTGAGTGGGATGAGCAGGTTAAGCAGTGGAGTTTGTCATATCAGAAAAAAAGTAGATCTGTGCGGACAATAGCTCGTCGCTTTAAGCATGCTTTTCAGGCTTTATTACAACCATGAACTCAAGCCCTCTATTTTCAGTAATCATTCCAACCTGTCGTCGTAATGACTTATTGGCAAAATGTTTGGATTGCTTAACCCCTGGAGTTCAAACGTTAACATCTGAACAATACGAAGTAATTGTTACTGATGACGGTTCCGAAACCACTGCTGAGGAGATGATTAAGCAGCACTATCCTTGGGCAAAGTGGGTAGCTGGTCTCTCCAAAGGTCCAGCTGCAAATCGTAACAACGGAGCTAAATATGCTCAAGGAGAGTGGCTGGCCTTTACAGATGACGACTGCTTACCCGATCCTCAATGGTTGGAAACCTATGCTAAAGCTATAGTTACCGAAGCTTGCACTCTGGTTTTCGAGGGAAGAACGTACGTTGACCGCCCCAAAAAGACGCTAGGTGAAACATCACCTGTCAATGAGTTGGGAGGATATCTTTGGTCATGTAACTTTGCAATTCAACGGCAACTTTTTGAATCAATAGGCGGTTTTGATGAGCGATTTCCTTATGCTGCCATGGAGGATGTGGAACTGAGGCTAAGGCTCAAAAATATGGGGTACAAATTTCCCTTCATCAAGAATGCTTCTGTATGTCATCCTTGGAGACCTAAGGGGGGGTGGAAAAAGCTTAAGCAGCAACAGGAATCAACATTCATTTATTTATCTATCCATCCAGATGAATTAGTTAAAATCAACTACCGAACATACCTGATTTATGCATTGCATGGTTTTTTAAAATCTACGATTCCAGGATTGTTAAAGTTTAGAGGCTCTGGGATAAAAGAAGCTTTTTTAGAACATCTAGCATTCATTTATATGGCTTTTAAGTTATGTTTAATCTTTGAACTCAACGCTAAGAGTTGGTTGAACAGATAAATTCTCAAAGACAAGACGATTGAGCATTAGTAATACTATTAAATAATAAGTAAGTCAACATAAATAAACAGATCCCCGACAACTCTTGCGGATACTGCTGGCGAATCAGGGGTGACACCCCTCATCAATGAGAAATCAACTATTTTAGGGCTATTCCAGGACGCGTCGCACCATAAATGTTGTCTCGAAAAACCCATAAAGTCATTGGGTCGAGGGGTCAGATCCACCATTCGCCAGCTGCATTCGCAAGAGTTGTCGGGGATCTTACAGGGCGCATTTTATGTTTAATTTGGTTGTTCTACTTGAAATAAAAAGTGACGCTAAAAGATCAGCTTACTAAAATCCTCCAAATTGTTCCTCAACTGCCTCCATCTGTTAATGGATTAGGGGATTATGCGCTGAATTTGGCTCGCCAGTTGCGAAGAGAATACAACATAGAAACACACTTTATTGTTGGTACTCCTAACTGGCAGGGAGCTAGTTCAATAGAAGACTTTCCTATCCAAAAAGTGGAGACTGATTCTGCTGAAGCATTGTTATCTCTATTATTTTCTGACAGTAATCAATCAACTTCAGCCTCGACAGTGCCAATATTACTGCATTATGTGGGTTATGGCTATGCCAAGAGAGGTTGTCCAATTTGGTTAGTTAAAGGTTTAGAACTTTGGAAATCTAAAACTGCTAACTCGCACTTAGTAACTATGTTTCATGAAGTGTATGCTTCTGGTACACCCTGGACAAGTGCGTTTTGGTTATCTCCTTTGCAACAAAATTTGGCAGGTCGCTTGCTTAAACTAAGCGATCGCTGTCTCACCAGCAAACAGAATTATGCTGAAATTCTGTATCAACTGGTGCGATCTAAACAAGGTTCTATCACCTCACTCCCTGTTTTTTCCAATATTGGGGAGCCAGAGGTTGTCCTACCACTAGCAAAACGTACTCGCCGACTAGTAGTGTTTGGACATCGCAACAGTCGATCGCAAGTTTATCAAGAATGCCGCCCAGCTTTGGAGCAAATCTGCCAAGCTTTGAAAATTGAAGAAATATGTGATATTGGCGTTCCTACTGATTTAGAACTTTCTGAAATCAATGGCATTCCTATTCTGGAAAAGGGCATTACTGAAGCAACAGAAATTAGTAAGATTTTGCTAGATTCTGTAGCAGGTTTTTTAAATGTTCCTCCGCCAGCCTACTTAGCAAAATCAGGTGTTTTTGCTGCTTATTGTGCTCATAAGCTGATTTCCTGCATGATTGGTTCTAGCACAGTGCTGATAGATGGTCTCCAAAGCGGTAAACATTACTGGTCTACTGGCGATCAAAGCAGACTGTTGTCCCTAGAACTGGGACAGGAAATTGCAGATAATGCCTATAGTTGGTATCAAACTCACAACCTATCTGCACAAGCCAGGATTTTTGCTAAATACCTTGGGCAGAAGGTTGAAGGGAAATAAAACAATGAATAACAGTAAATATAAAGTATTAATTATAGCTTCCCATCCTGTACCGTATTCTGCCCCACTTTTCCGGTTAATGGCGCAACATCCAAAGCTAGATATTTTGGTTGCTTATTGTAGTTTGCAAGGTGCTGAACCAGGTCTAGATTCTGGGTTTGGTGTAGAAGTTGCATGGGATGTTCCCCTCCTAGATGGTTATCATTGGGTTCAAATACCTAATCAATCTCCTCAACCCGGCTTAGGTCGTTTCTTCGGACTGATAAATTTAGATCTGTGGAAACAGATACGCACTGGCGGATTTGACGCTGTAGTAGCGTACACAGGCTATGCCTATGCCAGTTTCTGGGTCGCGGCGACAGCAGCCAAATCTAGTGGAACTGCCTTACTGTTTGGTACAGATGCCCATGAGTTAAGCCCTAGAGATCGAACAACCTGGAAAGAAAATCTTAAAAAATTGTTATTACCTTGGATCTTCGGTCTAGCAGATACTGTTATTGTTCCCTCATCTGGAGGTGTGAAGTATATAAATTCCTTAGGAATTCCTGAGCAACGTATAAAATTAACTCCTTATGCCGTGAATAATGAATGGTGGATAGCTCAGGCAAAGCAGGTCAATCGAGCAGAAGTAAGACAAAAGTGGAATATTCCCGAACATTCGCCAGTTATCCTTTTCTGCGCTAAACTTCAACCCTGGAAGCGTCCACAAGATGCTCTACGAGCATTTGCCAAAGCTAATGTGTCAGAAAGCTATCTAGTATTTGCTGGTGAAGGTCCATTGCGGTCAGAACTGGAAGTAGAAGCGAAAGCTTTAGGAATTGCAGAACGAATCAGGTTCCTTGGTTTTGTCAACCAGTCCCAGTTGCCTTCTGTGTATCGAACTGCTGATTTGTTCGTCTTTTCATCAGAGTATGAACCCTTTGGTGTTGTTGTGAATGAAGCAATGCTCTGTGGCTGTCCTGTAGTTGTAAGCGATCGCATAGGTGCTCGTCACGATCTTGTTCAACACGGCGAAACAGGATTTGTTTATTCCTGTGGTGATGTAGATGCCTTAGCCAAAATCTTACAAGTAGTCCTTCCCGATAGTGAGTGTTTGCATAAAATGAGCGTTGCTGCTGCTGAGCGAATGAAAACTTGGTCGCCTCAGCAAAATATAGAGTCTCTGGTGCAAGCCTTAGAAAAAACTTTAACAAGTTAAAAATTTTGCCACATCCCTCAATCATAGGATAAGAGAATGAAGTTACAGTTTTCCTATACTAATAAGTTGGAACAGAAATTAACTATTTAATTTAATGAAAATTTTAATCTACTCACCATCTTTTTATCCAAAAATAGGTGGTTTAGAAACAATTATTTCAACTTTAGCCCATGAGTTTACTTATCAGGGACATGAGGTAAAACTTGTATCAACTACTCCAGCAACAGACTCAAAAAATTTTCCCTTTGAAATCATCCGACAACCTCATCCACAACAGCTATTAAATTTAAGCCGTTGGTGTGATGTTTATTTCCAAGCCTGTGTAAGTTTGAAGGGAATTTGGCCACTACTATTTGTACCTAAACCTTTAGTAATTAGCCATCACACTTGGTATCGTCGTAGCAATGGTAATTTAGGATGGCAAGATTATCTAAAGCGCTTTGTCACTCGCTTGGCGACAAATATTTCAGTTAGTCATGCTTTAGCTGAAGCCATACCAGTACCATCGATTGTCATTCCCAATTCTTATCGTGAGGATGTTTTTTATGAAATGCCAGAAATTCCGCGTACCCAAGAACTTGTTTTTCTAGGGCGTTTGGTTTCTGACAAGGGAGTTAATCTACTATTGGAGGCATTGGCTAACCTCAAAAAGATGGGACTCATTCCTCAGTTAACCATTATTGGTAGCGGACCAGAAGAATCAAAATTACGCCAACAAGCAAAGGATTTAGAAATTGCCACACAAGTCAATTTTGCTGGAGTCATAGTTGAGCATGAATTAGCTAGATTATTAAATGCTCACCAAATTATGGTGGTTCCATCTCTTTGGAATGAGCCATTTGGTATCGTCGCATTAGAAGCAATTGCTTGTGGTTGTGTAGTTGTAGGTTCAGAGGGTGGTGGACTGAAGGAAGCAATAGGTGCTTGCGGTATGGTATTTCCCAACGGCAATATAGAGCAGTTGACCCAGATCCTATTCAATTTGCTCACTCACCCTGATAGATTGACAACATATAGAGAAAAGGCTAGCTCACACTTAGCTCGTCACACCAGTAAAGCCATTGCTAAAGCATACCTTGACGCTTTAGAGAGGGTAATTTAATGCAACTGCTCTTTGCTTTGGTAGGTCTAATAGCCGTGGTGGCTATTGTTTGGATATCTTCACTAGATTGGCGACGTACTGTTAAATTCACATTTGTTCTTGTTATTTTAGAAGGTGCACTGCGAAAATGGGTACTACCACAAGCAAGTGAGCTTATTTATTTTTTAAAAGATTTAGTTCTTCTGGGAGCATATCTAAAGTACTACCTTAGTTCTGAGCCTAAATATCCGTTTAAATGGAGTCTTTTCAATATCTTTTTAGTAATGGCAATAAGCTGGTCTATATTCCAAGCTTTTAATCCCAGCTTAGGCTCGCCCATTGTGGGTGTGTTTGGACTTAAAGCTTATTTCTATTACATGCCCTTAATGTGGATGTTACCCAACGTATTTCAGTCTGAGGAGGAACTGTACAAATTTTTACGCAACTATTTGCTACTAGCGATTCCAGTCTGCCTTCTAGCTGTAGCTCAATTTTTAAGTCCACCTTCTAGTCCGATTAATGTATACGCTGCTGGAAAAGAAGCAACAGCCACATTTGCTGGTATTGAAGCAGTTCGAGTCACAGGTACATTCCCCTACATTGTTGGTTATTCAACTTACATGATGGCTTGTTTCAGTATACTGATTCCAATGTTGACTTTACGGCAAGCTCGACTTTGGCAATTGCTCACATATGCTGAAATATTCTTGGTCGTGGGCACGTCTTTTATGACAGGAGCCCGGACTTTGATTTTTTTTGAGATTTTGTTTGTAGTGGGATATGTCTGTATACTTTGGCTTACCAAACCTGCATTAGCTGCTCGCTCCACTCAAAAGTTTATTCTACCTGTGATATTAATGTCGTTTATAATACCAAGATTATTTACAAAAGGAGTAGATGCATTTCTCGCCCGTGCCCAAGGTTCTGATTCGGTAGGCGATCGCAGTTTAACTAGTTTTAGAGAACCTTGGGATTATGCCCAATTAGTGGGTATTAATGGTTATGGAATAGGAGCAACCCATCAGGCAAATCCTTTTTTGCGTCAAGCGCTCAAACTACCCGCAGGAGATCCTATTCTAATACCAGTAGAAGGAGAGACAGGGCGCGTCGTTGTAGAGTTAGGGGCATTTGGCTTCTTATTTTGGTATGGACTACGTATAGCTATAATTTTTTCTATTTTGCAAGTACTCTTAAAACTAAAAAGTCCCTTCCTGCGACAATTGATTCTTGCCGCTCTCTTGTTTCAAGCCATTAATATTACGGCTCAATTAGTCTTTAACACTACCTTTGCTATTTACTACTGGTTCTTTAGTAGTTTTATCCTCTTATTTCCAGAATTGGAATATCGGCAGTTTTTGTCGTATAGATATTGGGGAGAGCAACAGAATGTCTAACCCACGCATTTCAATAGTTCATCACATTAATCCTTCCTTTGCTCGCAATGCGGCCTTGGCATTTACCGAAGCTAACTTACTCAAAGAGATCATTACCTCAGTTGCCTACGATCCAGAAGCATTTATATGGCGTTACTGTAATTTGCTGCCCAAAAAATTTAGATCGGAAATTGCCAATGAGTTGAGCAGGCGTACTTGGGTTTCTCCTAATGGTGTGCCTATTCAAACCTATCCTTCGAAAGAAGTTATCCGGATATTTTTATCAAGAACTAGCTTAGCCTCTCGCTTGGGTTTCAGTTCTGCACAATTGCTGGCGTGGGTATATGTCTCTCTTGATCGTCAAGTATCCGAACATCACCTTAAGGACTTAGATGCTATTTATAGCTATGAGGATCTGGCTGCAACTACCTTTGAGAAGGCGAAACAAAAAGGCATTCTCTGTCTGTACGATTTGCCTATCCCTTTTTATCAAATGACTCGTCGCATCATGAGCCAAGAAGCTGAACGCTTCCCTGACCTAGCTTCAGTCATTCAGACTATTCAAGAGCCTGCATGGAAAATTGAGCGCAAAGAACAAGAAGTTAAACTGGCAGATTATATCTTTGTGGCTTCTTCAATCACAAAACAGTCACTGTTAGAAATTGGTGTAGAGTCAGAAAAAGTGAGCGTCATTCCATATGGTGCTCCTGTGGACTCCTTTAAGCCTCAACCGAAAAACGATGATTACTTTCGCGCTCTATTTGTAGGTCGTGTTTCGCCCCGAAAAGGAGTTCACTACCTCCTGCAAGCTTGGCAAGAGTTGAGGCTAAGCGATGCAGAGTTGGTGTTAGTGGGTTCTAATCTCTTCCCCGCAGGTTGGCTAGAACAGTACAAAGATATTTGCTGCCATATCCCTTCTGTTCCCCATCTTCTCCTCAATCAGTACTACAGTAGTGCTAGCGTTTTAGTTTTTCCTTCTTTGGTGGAAGGTTTTGGTTTGGTGATATTAGAAGCAATGGCGTGTGGTATTCCTGTGATTACTACCCCTAATACAGGAGGACCAGATGTTTTTACCGACGGTATGGAAGGATTTATCATACCAATTCGCGATGTAGAAGCACTAAAGGAAAAACTGGAGTGGTGTTACTCCCATCCTCAAGAGTTGGCGAAAATGGGACAAGCAGCTCGTCGCAAAGCTGAACAATTTAATTGGGGTTTGTATCGCCAACAATTAGCTAGTCGAGTCCAGGAAATCCTAGCAGATCAAAGATAAAAAATATCTCTATATGAAAAATTGCCAAGCTCAAGAGCGCAAGCATCTGCATTTACACCTATGGTTTCCTGATATTTTTGAATTTAAAGGTGGAATTCAAACCTACTCAACCTTTTTATTGGAAGCCTTACAAAGGCTATATCCCAAAATTGAGTATGAGGTGTTTCTAAAACACGATACTCAATGCCTAGCAAACTTTTCTTTCATTAGTAACACCCGGTTTCACTTTGCGGGAACTTCGCCGATCGCTCTACGAACACTTGTTTATGCTACTCAAATTTTGGGACGTGGACTCTGGAAACATCCTAGCTTGGTGATAGCCTCTCATCTCAATTTCACGGTTGCTGCTTATTTGCTGAAACGCCTAATCGGTACACCTTACTGGACTGTTGCTCATGGTGTAGAAGCCTGGAACATCAAGTCTCCTGCTTTGAAAACTGCCTTGCATCATGCAGATCGCATTCTGGCAGTTAGTAACCATACTCGCGATCGCCTCCTCAAAGAGCAACAGCTTGACCCAACAAAAGTTTCACTATTGCCCAATACTTTTGATGTTAATCGCTTCCAAATAGCTCCCAAACCTCAACATCTGCTGAACCGTCATCAACTAACTCGTGACCAACTAGTTATTTTGACTGTAGCAAGACTCGATAGCAGTGAACGCCACAAAGGCTATGACCAAATTCTCAAAGCTCTTCCTGAAATCCGTCGGCAGATTCCAAATATTCATTACATATTGGTAGGTAAAGGTAAAGATCGCCCCCGGGTTGAACAATTAATCACTCAACTGGGTTTGCAAGACTGTGTCACCTTAGCAGGATTTATCCCGGATTGCGAACTGTGCGACTACTACAATCTTTGTGATGTTTTTGCCATGCCAAGCAAATGTGAAGGCTTTGGAATTGTTTACTTGGAAGCATTAGCCTGTGGCAAACCCGTGCTAGCAGGTAACCAAGATGGAGCTATAGATGCTCTTTGTCAAGGTGAATTGGGAGCGTTAGTCGATCCGGATAATGTCGCAGATATTTGTCAAACGCTGATTAAAATCTTGCAGGGAAATTATCCCAATCCTTTGATGTATCAACCACAGACCCTGCTGCAAAAAGTAAATGATATCTACGGATTTGCACATTTTCAGCAGAGGCTTGCTGAATTATTGCAGCACTCTCCCATTCAAACTCAATTATGAAAGTTCTTCATGTCATTCCTTCAGTAGCGTCAGTACGAGGTGGACCCAGTAAAGCAGTACTGGAAACAGTTAAAGCACTGCGAAACCAAGATGTGGAGGCTGAAATCATCACTACTAATGATGATGGTAACAATTTACTCGATGTGCCTTTATGTCAACTTATAGAGTACGAGCAGGTGCCGATTCGGTTTTTCTCGCGCTTTTCGCCTAATGTTCATCCTATACGAGAATTCGCATTTTCTAGTCAGCTAACTGCATGGTTGTGGCAAAATGCTGACAAGTACGACTTGCTACACATTCACGCTATTTTTTCCTATGCTTCTACGGCGGCAATGCTAATTGCTCGTCTTCAAAGCATTCCCTACATTGTTCGCCCTTTAGGACAACTATGTGAATGGTCGCTCCAGCAAGGGGCTCGTAAAAAACAAATTTATCTCAACTTAATCGAACGGGCTAACCTTAACCACAGTCAGGTACTTCATCTGACCTCCGAACAAGAACAACAAGAAGTATCCCGCTTAAATCTCAGCGTTCCCAGTTTTGTTTTACCCCACGGATTCTCTATTCCTCCTAGTATCCCCGATGTCCGTCGTCGTTTGCGGCAACATCTCAACTTGCCTCCAGATGAACCTATCATCTTATTTTTGTCACGTCTGCATCACAAAAAAGGACTAGATTATCTTATCCCGGCCTTGAGTAAACTCACTCACCATCGCTTCACCTTCGTTTTAGCAGGCAGTGGTTCTCCAGAATATGAAGCGGAAATAGAATCTCTCTTAGTATCGACTGGCATTTGCGATCGCACCCATTTAGCTGGATTTGTCGAAGGAGAGAAAAAAAATATGCTGCTGCAAGGTTCAGACTTGTTTGTCCTAACCTCTCACTCCGAAAACTTTGGCGTTGCAGTTCTAGAAGCTTTAGCTGTAGGTCTTCCTGTTATTGTCACTCCTGGTGTTGCTCTAGCTTCTGTTGTTAAACAACACAATTTGGGTTACGTTCCCGAACTGGATGTGTCAGCGATCGCCAAAAACCTTGAGGATTACTTGAGCGATCCTCAACAGGCAAAGTCAATGGGCGATCGCGCTCGTCAGATTATCTTTGATAAATACACCTGGGAAAAAATTGCTTTCCAAATGCAACAAATTTATACAAATATCCTCCAAAAAAAGCCTATTCCTGCTCTTTACTGAAGAATACTCTGCTTGCTCCAGTTCTGTAACACTGAATAGAGTTGTTTGTGAGCAAATTTATATCTATATTTCTATGTTAGAGAAAGTAACCCCTCTTATTCTTACCTACAACGAAGCACCCAACATCGCCCGTACCCTTCAAAAGCTCACTTGGGCAAAGCAGATTGTTATTATTGACAGCTATAGTACCGATGAAACGTTAGAAATTGCAGCGTCTTATCCTCAAGTTCAAATATTCAAACGAAAATTTGACACCCACGCAACCCAATGGAATTACGGTTTACAACAAATAACCTCTGAATGGGTGCTCTCTCTGGACGCAGACTACATTGTTTCAGACAAGCTTATTGCTGAAATCAAAGAATTATCTCCAGACTCGCAAATAGATGGTTATTTTGCCAGATTCAAATATTGTGTCTTTGGCAATCCCCTGCGAGGTACCATACTTCCTCCCCGGCAGGTTCTTTTCAGGAAAGATAAATCTATTTACATTGATGACGGCCATACCCAACTCTTAGAGGTTAAAGGTCAGCCAGGGATGCTGTCTAGCTATATCTACCACGACGATCGCAAATCTCTTAGCCGCTGGTTGTGGGCACAGGATCGCTACTCAGTGATTGAGGCTAAGAAGTTATTAGAAACTCCAATCAGTGAAATGAGTTGGGGCGATCGCATCCGCAAACAAAAAATTCTGGCTCCTTTCATCATCCTTTTCTACTGCCTTATTCTCAAAGGTGGTATTCTTGATGGGTGGCGTGGTTGGTATTATGCATTTCAGCGTGTTTTGGCAGAAATTCTACTTGCAATTCGTCTGATTGAAGCCAAGAACTTAGAACAAAAACCCAGAATGTAAAGTATCCCGGCTCGACTTTGGTAAAGCCGGGATATTTTCAACCTTGACGGGTAGCAATACACATTAGCGATAATGCAGCCTTTGGGGAATCGGGCTCGATTCCTGATAATCGTTGAGCTAGACGACACTTCCAAAATGCTCGACCATAATTGCCCTCCAAGACTTCAGCACCCACCGTGTGATTATGGGGGTAAAGCTTAACTATAAACCCCAGTGGTTCCAATACCTGATAGTAGAGTTCAGGTTTGACACCGTCACCTGGTTTGTGATGCACCTCCGTTGCCACACTCCAGAACTGCTCCTCAGATGTAGAGTGTCCACCTCGTTTCAAAAGTCGATAAAGTGGCAGACGTATCTGCCACAATAGTAAACCTAAACCCCACAATTGATAGGCAGTGCGCTGCGGGTCATGATCGCTGATTAAAAGTCCCCCTGGACGAACCAGGCGTGCTGCCTCTGCCAATGCCTTTGCCATATCATCACAGTGGTGTAAGCAGGCGTTAAGCATCACAATGTCAGCAAAATTAGAAACTAATGGCAGTTGTTGAGCATCAGCCAGGATTGGTGTGTACCCAATTTGTTGAGCCATTTTCAGAGCACCATGAGAAACGTCTACACCCAGTAATAGCTGGGGTTCACCACAGCGTTCTTTCAGCGACGCATACAAATTTCCTGGTCCACAACCTATATCCACAACAATTTTGTCATGCCAACTACCTATGACAGCTTGCCAAAGGTCTACGAATTTTTCATCCCGATGACAGGCTTCAAAATAATTTTTTGCCCATTCTGGATGCCCAAAGTAATAACTATTTGCCTGAATAGCTGGTGTCGAATTGAGAAGTTTGCAAATCAGAATACCTTCATCCCATCTATCAAAATTATTTTCTGCTGACAAATATTGAGACAAATTGCATGGTAATTTATTTAACATAAAATATACACATTTATCCTATTCAATTTTTATCATGATTATAAGCTTTATATTTCATAAATCAACTAATTTGATTTATTGTTCTGAATTAATAATGAAAATTTAATAAATCATGTCATTAATAATATTTTTGTAGATTATCTAAAAAATATTTCTAAATTTTATATTATCATAGACGAGAAAATAAACTTGAAAATAATTGCATATTTTGATATTACTCAATAATAATTTTAATGCTATTGAAAAATAATTAATCCTTCAAATAATATAGTAATTTGATATTACCTAAATATTATATTTTAGATTTTTTAGGTATTATGATGAAATCAAACAATACTCAGCCACCAACAGAACAATCACAAATTTATAAGACAAGACAGGAATATGCCGAACAGATTTACAATAGGCTTAAACAATACAAAGATTTACTGAAAAGAGATTTTTCTATAGATAACCGCATCAAGAGTTGTTATGTTGATGAGTTGTTAGATGAAAATGATGCCAGAGAAATCTATAAAGCATATCCGGATAAGGACAATTTATTACTTTTAAAAGATATTCGAGAGTATAAGTACGTTGGGATGCAAATGAACAAGTATAGTCCCATTCTGCAAGAAATTATCTATGCTTTTCAAGCTCCCAAAGTAGTAGCTCTCGTTTCTGAAATTACTGGATTTGAAGAGTTGTTGCCAGATCAATACTTATACGCAGGTGGAATTAGTCTGATGGACTATGGTTGTTTTCTCAACCCTCACCTTGATAATTCACATGACAAAGACCGGAAGAATTATCGTGTATTGAACTTGCTCTACTATGTTACACCTGACTGGAAAGAAGAGTATGGTGGCAATCTAGAGCTTTGGGATAACGGGTTAAAACAGAGGTGTAGAACTATTCACAGCAAGTTCAATCGACTAGCGATAATGATTACAAATAGAACATCCTGGCACTCTGTGAGCAAGGTAAAACATCACGGTCAGCGTTGCTGCGTGTCTAACTATTACTTTTCTTCAAAACCTGGTGATATAGAGGAATATTTTCACGTTACCTCATTTCGAGGACGCCCAGAACAAAAGATGAGAGATATAGTATTACAGGGGGATGCAGTCTTACGCAATGGAATTCGTAAAATTGTTAAACATGGAATTAGAAAGCCTCATTATTACGAAAAGTAGACAGCAAATGATGAATTAGTAGTATATCCGTGAAACCCCTTTTTAGCCTACTCAAAAGATATTGGATTTTGGCTTTAGCAGGTTTGATCCTCTATCTGCTGATGCTTGTTCCTGTGCGTCTGGCGATCGCGTCCTATCAAGCTCCCCAACCTGAAGCCATCCTTACACTTGGTGGTGAAACATTAGGACAAAGAGAAGAATTCACCGCAGAGTTTGCTCATTGGTATCCATCCCTAGAAATTTGGGTTTCTTCTGGTATGTGTCCCAATAAAGCACGTAAAATTTTTCAAGCCGCAGGTATCTCAGACAATCGCCTTCACCTCGACTACCGTGCTGTTGATACAGTTACCAACTTTACTACTCTCATTTCTGATTTCAAACAACACCACATTCAGCATCTTTACCTGATTACCTCTGACTATCACATGCCCAGAGCCAAAGCGATCGCCACTATTATCCTTGGTAGCCAAGGTATCACCTTCACTCCACTCTCTGTACGATCAAACCAACCGAAAGAATCCAACCTCCGCATTCTTCGTGATATTTGTCGCTCTCTGCTTTGGATTGTTACAGGTCGTACGGGGGCAAGCCTTCAGTTTGATGTTGATTTACCATAATATGCGTCTAGATTGCTATGATGTCGGCACTTACACACCAGGTGCGCCCTACTGGAAACAAGTTTTGTGGTATTTCCTGGGGTTCCCTTTGGTAAAAAGTTATTGGCTTCCCATGTCAGCCCTAAAAGTTTGGTTACTCCGTATTTTTGGAGCAAAAATTGGTCGAAATGTCCGCATTAAGCCAGGAGTGCGGGTGAAGTTTCCTTGGCGGTTGAGTATAGGCGATCATGTATGGATTGGGGAAGATGCTTGGATAGATAACCTTGCTCAGGTGACTATCGAAAGTCATGTATGCCTATCTCAGGGTGTCTATCTCTGCACCGGCAATCACGACTGGACTCATCCCGATTTTAAACTGATGACTGCTCCTATTCACATTCAAGAGAGTAGTTGGATTGCAGCAAAGGCAGTAATTGGCCCCGGCGTTACAGTTGGTCGGGGAGCAGTGCTAACTTTAGGGGGAGTGACTGCACGCTCTCTAGAACCAATGACAATTTATGCGGGTAACCTAGCTCAACCGGTTAAGCAAAGAAAGGTGATTTACGGTTTAAGGAGGGCAAAACGCAAAACTGAAAAAATTATTGCTGAACTTGATCGTGATGGAGTAGAAGAATGAGATTAGTAGAGCGTCACATTATCAAAATTGGGCATCAATTTTACGAAGAAATAGATGATTTAGCATGGCGTTCTAAGAACCTCTACAACTAGGCTAACTACTTGGTAAGGCAGTCATTTATCTTTGAAGGCAAATATCTGAATAACGCTGCCGTATTCCCTAAAGTAAAGCACCATGAGTCATACACGGCACTACCGCGTAAAGTCAGTAATCAAGTACTGATGGTTTTACACCGGAACTGGAAGTCATTTTTTGAGGCACAGAAAGCGTATAACCAAGACCCATCAAAGTTTAAAAGTCGTCCGAAATTGCCCAAGTACAAGGACAAAGAAAAGGGGCGAAATCTAGTAATTTATGAGCGCGGTGCAATCTCAAAAACATTACTAAAAAAAGGAGTGATTAAACTATCTCAAACTCAAATTGAATTTGCCACTAAAGCTAGTAATATCAAACAAGTGCGGCTCATTCCCCAGTGTGGGCAGTATGTAATTGAACTGGTGTATTCACAAGACGCAAAGCCACAGCAATTAAACCCAGATTGGGTGGCGGGTATTGATATTGGGTTAGACAATTTAGCGGGGTTAACTTCAAACAAGCCTGGGTTAAGAGCAGTTCTTGTTAACGGGCGACCACTAAAATCTATTAACCAACAATACAATAAAATCAAAGCACTTCTTCAATCTAAACTCCAAGGCAATGCCAAAACATCACGCCGCATCCTTTGCATAACTTGTAAGCGTAATAACCGGATTGACAATTACCTACACAATGCTAGTCGATGGATTATCAACTACTTGGCAAGCCAGGAAATTGGAACATTAGTGATTGGCAAAAATCAGCAGTGGAAACAACAAATCAATCTCGGTAAAACAACTAATCAGAACTTCGTTAGTATTCCTCATGCTCGGTTTATCGAGCAGTTGAAGTACAAAGCTGAATTAGTTGGAATAACCGTTTTGATTAATGAAGAGTCATACCCCCTGTTATGTCGTTTACAACGTCTACAACATTTATATAGTAAATATTTTACGCTGTTGACGATTTATACAACGTTTCAAGTGGATACTGGGATAACATCTCTGAAAAAGGTATCCACTTTTCATCGTTAGTGTAGATCATGATGCCGTCTTTGGTAGTTTGACTAGCTTGAATCAACCTATGCAGCTTGGCTTTTGGATACCATTCGGTGAATAAGTCTAACTCCGATTTAATTTGAATTTTCCCATTGGGTTTCCATCCTTGCTCAATAGCTGTTTTCAGCCAACCTCCAGGTTTATCAACATCACCATCAGAGATTGCTTCTTTAAAAGCTTCTATCGCATCTAAAACA